>CAMDNC010000194.1 GCA_945902755.1 Flavipsychrobacter stenotrophus | reverse complement strand
AACTGCTGAACCAACCGAATTACCTGTTACAACTCCTGATGTACTCACAGAAGCGATAGAAGGATTGGTGCTAGTCCATGAACCACCCATAACAGCATTTGAGAAAGTAGTAGTACTACCCTCACATACGCTTGAAGCACCAGAGATAGCAGGTAGAGAGGGAGAAGGATTAACAGTAACCATTGTTGTGGCAAAACCACTACAACCAGCTCCTAACGATGATGTAACCGAGTAAGTACCAGATGCACCAGTACTAACACCTGTAATTGTCGGATTTTGTAAAGTCGAAGTGAATCCACCAGGACCAGTCCAAGTATATGTAGCACCAGCACCACCACCACTAGCGTATAAGCTTAGTGTGCTTCCAGAACAAACAATACCTGTAGTGCTTGTGGCAGAAATAGGCAATGGCAAAACAACTATCGTAAATGTATCATTTCTTGATGCGCCTCTGTTGTCAGTACCACTAACTGCAAAAGTGTGTGTGCCGATATTACATGAAGAAGCACTGATAGTAAGGGTATCTCTCGATACAGGGAAAAATCCGCTAACACCTCCGATAGTAGTACCACATGGTGTTGAACCAATTGCAGTTAGAGTGCTTGAAGTTAATTCTCCAGTTTCAGGACCAATCCAGTTGATAAAATAACTTTGTGTAGTACCACAATATAGTGTGTCAATACGACCAGAAGGCATACCACTTACCGATGGTGGGAGGTTACCTGTGTCTTCAACTGTTGTTGCAAAACAGTTGTACTGCAAATAGCGTACACCCGCACCAGTTACATTGTCTACATAAGTGTAACCATCAAACTGAAAACGACCAATTTGTATGTAGTTAACACCATCACCAGCATTCACACCTACTGTAGCAGGCGGACCACCAAAGCCCGTAGACCCTGTTGTAGCCCAATTCATTTGTCCATAACGGAAGGCAACGTTGTTGCCAATACCAATTTCTGGTTCTAGTCCGTCTGAAATTATTATCTGGAAAGAATCAATAGGAGGAGCAATAACAGGGTACCTGCCTACACCAGGCCAAGTAGCTATAAGCATGTGAGGGAAAACCTTATAATGCATCAAAGCGCTTGCGGCAGGACGAGTATCAATATCGGTCCAATAACCAGCAACCATTGGTGTGGTGATAGGAAAACCAGATGCCACGAAAGTAGACAATGGAGAATTGAATGTAATATTACCATTGTTATTTATATAGCAAGAAGTGTAGCTATTTCCGTATAATGTGAAAGTAAAAGGTAAACTTATCAACCCGGTTGACCCATCATCATTAGCTGCAAGAGTAGAATATGAAGCATCAGGGTTGATAAAACAACCATCATTCCACGTTAATGATGTACTAGGAGCAGGCCCTGGCGCAGGCGGTGGAGACAATGGAGTGGGCGGAATGGGTAAGGAAGCTAAATGAGCTGCCTTAGCTGCATCATAACCAGACGATGTAGGATCTGGTAAAGATTGCCCAATTGCACGGTTACCAATGGCTAGTATTGGCAAACAAAGTGCAAGAACGAACTGCATACAGTTTTTCTTCATGATTCTATTTTTTTTGTTAACATAATGGTTTCGAGAAAAATAAATAAACTAGGGCAGGAAAAAACTAAGTCAAATCGGAAATTACTAAAATTAGTACCGCTAAATTATAAATTTTTCTAAAAGTGGCACGTAGAATCTTGTATTAAATAATTATTTTGTTTTGGTGAAACGGATGATCACTATTGTCCGCATTCCATCAGAAAATGAATTTATTATGGTGGATTTTTTTGACATCATGAGATCAAGTAATCGCCATTATAGTAAAACAAAAAATCATAAAATTGACTGTAAAAAAAAAGCTGCCATATTTTGGCAGCTTTTACAGTAGGTAAATTGAAATATTTTATTCAGCGGAATCGGTAATATCTGCATCATCAGCTGTTTCAGCTTGAGCTGCACGTGCAAGATTTTTCTCTTCTATTTTACGAACTGATTCTTTCATTGTTTCATGACGTTTGTCAGCTTTGCTCTTGCGATGTGCTTCTTCGCGACGAGCAACCAACTCTTCGTGTTCGCCGTTCCATTTTTCGAATTTCTCCATAGCTTCCTGCTCATTGAACAGACCAAGAGTAACACCACGCATGAGGTGCTTCATATACAATACACCTTTAAAAGAAAGGATTCTGCGACAAGTGTTAGTAGGCTGAGCTCCTTTGTCAAGCCAGTACAATGAACGTTCGCGGTTTACACGAATTGTTGCTGGAATAGTAAGTGGGTTGTAAGTACCCAGTTTTTCAATGAATTTACCATCGCGGGGAGCAGTTGTGCTAGCGGCTACGATAAAATAAAATGGGCGCTTCTTTGACCCATGTCTTTGTAGGCGAATTTTTACCGACATAAATAATAGATATTATTTTTCGTTAACAATAATTTTTTTTCGGACTGCAAAGATAAGAAGTTAGTGCGAAACTCACAAATCATTAATGCAGATTTAATTTTTAAACATTTATCTTACTTCACTGCCACTATCAGCTGTTTCCAGTGGTGATACAAAAATCAATTTACCATCATTATTCTGCGCCATTAGTATCATGCCTTTGCTTTCTATACCTTTCATTTTGCGAGGTGCCAGGTTTGCAACAACTGTTACTTGTTTGCCTATAATATCTTCAGGCTTAAAGTGTAAAGCGATACCTGACACTACAGTACGCAGTTCATTGTTGCCCATGTCAAGTTCCAATTTCAGCAATTTATCAGCCTTTTCTACTTTTTCTGCTTTAAGTATAGTACCTACTCTTAGGTCAATTTTCATGAAATCATCAATGCTGATTTCTGATTTTTGAACCGGCAAAGGTGCTGCTGTAGGCTCTTCTGCTTCTGTTGTTTTAGTTTCCATGTTGTTGTTTGCTGTTGCTTGTTTAAGGTTGTTTTGTAATTTCTCTATTTGAGCTGCAACGTCTGTATCCTCTATTTTTTTAAATAGTAATTCAGGAGCTTTCAGTGGATAGTTTGTTTTGAGTAGATCCATTCTACCAGCATTTTCCCATTGCAGCATTCTGTCTACTACAGCCATCATACCGCACATTTTCTTAGCTGTGAATGGCAAAAACGGATTAGCAAGAATGGCAAGGTTGGCAGTAAGTTGTAAGCACAAATGCAAGCAGTTATCCACCAGTTTTTGGCTATCGGGGTTTGTTTCGAGAGATTTTATAGTTATCCAAGGTTGTTTGTCTTGCATGTATTTATTGCCTTTTCTGGCAAGATCAATCACTTCAAACAAACCATCGCGAAACTTATAACCCTCAAGGCATGTTTCTACTTTTACTTTTGCATTTTTTATTTCTTCTATCAGCGTTCTGTCAGCATCGTCCATAAAGTCGGCATGTAAAGCTGGCATTCTCCCTTTGCATAATTTGTGCATTAAAACAAAAGCGCGATTCACAAAATTGCCGAAAACAGATACTAGTTCATTGTTGGTTCTGTCCTGAAAATCTTTCCAAGTAAAGTCATTATCTTTCGTTTCGGGTGCATTGGAACACAATACATATCTTAATACATCTTGCTGGTCTGGAAAGTCTTTTACATACTCATCAACCCAAACAGCCCAGTTGCGAGAGGTAGATACTTTTTGTCCTTCTATATTTAGAAATTCATTAGCTGGTACATTATCTGGCAACACAAACCCACCGTGAGCTTTAAGCATAGCAGGAAAAATGATACAATGAAAAACAATGTTATCCTTTCCTATAAAATGTACCAACTTCGTATCATCATTGCACCAATAATCACTCCATTGATTAGTAAGGTCTTTTGTAGCGCTTATGTACCCAATTGGTGCATCAAACCATACATACAATACTTTACCATCAGCACCAGGTAGAGGAACAGGTACGCCCCAGCTACTGTCGCGTGTCATAGCACGTGGATGTAAACCACTATCTATCCAGCTTTTGCACTGACCATAAACATTAGGTTTCCAAGAATCTTTCTTACCATCTACAATCCATTCTCTAAGCCAAGATTCGTACTTGTCCAGCGGAAAATACCAATGTGTGGTTTTTCTTTTTACAAGGGGTGCACTACTTAGTGCGCTGCGCGGATTGATGAGTTGTTCGGATGATAAAGTAGAGCCACACTTTTCGCATTGGTCGCCATAGGCATTGTCGTTACTGCACACTGGGCATGTACCTATAATGTATCTATCGGCAAGAAAAGTATTAGTTTCTTCGTCGTAGTACTGGTCGCTTTCGCGCTCTTCGAATACACCGTCGTCATACAGTTTTTTGAAGAAAGCCTGAGAGGTTTCGCGATGTGTAGAAGAAGATGTACGAGAATAAATATCGAAGGATATTCCCATCTGCTCAAAGCTATCTTTTATAATAGCATGATATTTATCTACTACATCTTGAGGCGTAATATGTTCTTTCATAGCCCTGATGGTGATTGGCACACCATGCTCATCGCTGCCACACACAAATTTCACATCGCGCTTTTGTGCACGCTGATAACGTGCATAAATATCTGCCGGAAGAAAACAACCTGCCAAATGACCTATGTGTACTGGACCATTCGCATAGGGTAGGGCGGCAGTTATCAATATTCTATTGTATTCCATATCTGGCTGCAAGATAAATAAAACTAAAAGGAGTTTGAATGTTGCCCATCATCTACCTAAAAAGAAGTACGAAAAACTGTATTAATCTGCGTATATATCATATTTCTCAAACGCTATTACACCAAAATCCTTTGCCGTTTTCGTTACTACCTTGTCATCATCTTCTTTTTTTTCTTCATCTTCATCCACGTACAAAAAAAAGCCATGATGATATTCTTTTTCAAGATTCCAATTTTTCGATGTGTATGAATAACAAAAAGTAGTTTCTACTTCCCATCTCCATCTGCTACCACCATAATGAAAAACTGTAAAGCATCCTTTTTCTATACTTATAGATTGATAGGGGTCACCTAGCATACCGCCAGAGTCACCGCTATATACCACTTTGTTGTTTTGCGCTAACAATGTCAGTTTACCATTTTCATCGCCTGTTAAAATAAGTAATGGTCGTTTCGCCCACTGAAAACTATCTATACTTTCATTTACTTTCAATAGCAATAGCACATCCTTATAAGCATCTCCATTCAAATACCCGCTTACACTGTCTAACACCACATATCCCTCAGGTATAAACCTTGACAAGTCATTTTTATCTTCTTTCATTGGCGTTGACGGTAATGTGTCTATTTTAATAGTTGTATTACTATTGTTTACAGCAGGTGAATTATTGCAAGCTGCTAGCATTAATGCAGACAAAATGATTATGTTCAGTATTCGCACATTCATCAACCAGCATTTTCTCATAGGTCTCAGTTGTTTTTTCGAATCTAATACATTTGTGAATATGTACAAAATTAGGCTATCCTAATTATTGTATTTAGCTTTGCCTTCCAAATGGCAAAAGAAGATTTAGACAAATCTCTAAGTGAGGTGCATGGACAGGTCAATCCTTCGTTAGCAGGGAGTAAGTGGAAGAAGATTTTTGCATTTTTTGGTCCAGCGTACTTAGTGAGTGTAGGATATATGGACCCCGGTAACTGGGCAACGGATATAGCCGGTGGTAGCCAGTTCGGGTATGCACTGATATGGGTGCTATTGATGAGC
>CAMDNC010000193.1 GCA_945902755.1 Flavipsychrobacter stenotrophus | reverse complement strand
AAAGCAAAACCGTACTTCGAGTATTATTACAAAAATGTAAAAAAGATAGGCAAAGACAACTTATACAAAATAGCCTATTGCTATTACAGGCTAAATGAATGGAAGAATGCTACTGAGAAATTTAAAATGTTGAGCAATTCTAAAGATTCATTAGGACAAACATCAATGTACTTGCTGGGCGACTGCTACCTGAAAACTGGCGATAAAACTAGTGCTCGCAATGCTTTTGGTCTCTGCGCAGACATGAACTACAATACATCTCAGCAGGAAGCCGCTATGATATTGTATGCACGGCTGAGTTACGAAACAGGTAATAAAGATGAGGCCCTTAGGCAGTTGTCAGTACTTATTAACTCGTTTCCCCAATCCCCGTTCAGAGATGAAGCCAAAACACTAACCTCTGATTTGCTTATAAAAACCAACAATTATTCCGCAGCTCTTAAACAGCTTAACGAAGTAAACGTAAAAGACAAAGAATACTGGAGTGTTTACCAAAAAGCCACTTATGGCTATGGTGTTCAGCAGTTCCGAAAAGGAGAGCTATTTAGTGCAGATGAAAACTTTGAGAAATCACTAGCTAACCCTATTAGTCCTGAATACGAAAAAGCAGCCTATTTCTGGAGAGGTGAAATAGCCTATCAGCAACAACGATACACCGAAACTATTACCTTTTCTCAAAACTTCATCAGCAGAAACGGCAACACTGCAATCATAGAAAAAATGAGCCCACAAGCCACCATCCAGCATGCCTATCTTAACATGGGCCATGCAGCTATGGAAACTGGCAATTATGTTGCTGCGCAAGACTACTTCAACCAAGCTCAACTAGCACGCTCTGGCGACAGACACACTGCTACCGTGGCTGCTGTACTTGAGGCCGATGCAGTGTTTCTTCAAAAAAATTATGTAAAAGCCACTGCTCTTTATGATAAAATTATAGCTGCAGGTGGCGTAGACGCAGAATATGCCCGATACCAAAAAGGAATTCTATTAGGCCTTCAAAACAGAGGTGATGAAAAAATTGAGTTGCTGCAGTCTATAGCTAATGCTGCTTCCCCATCTATCTACTCCAATGGAGCGCGTTATGAAATAGCCCTTACCTACCTAGAGCAGGAAAATTTCCCATTAGCACTTAAGTCTTTCAAACAAATAGCAGACTCTGGCGCGGATGCCAATCTGGCACCAAAAGCACTGATGAAAATGGCCTTTATCCATCAGCAGCAAAACGATATCAGTAAGGCTATTGATGCCTATAAGCGTGTTGTTACATACTATCCAGGCTCTGAAGAAAGGTTTGCAGCGCTTGAATCACTCAAAGGTCTGTACATCCAAAATAATCAGCCAGGGAAATATGCAGACCTGCTCCGTGACAATAACTTACCATCTGCCGATAGCAGTTCGCTCGATTCCACCTACTATGCAGCAGGTGAAGCGCAATATGCCGCTGGTAAATGGGACAATGCACGAAAAGCATTCGGAGAATATGTAAACTCCTACCCTAATGGCATTTTTTCGGTCAAGGCAAATTACTACTTGGGCGAAAGCAACTACAAACTAAAAAAATACACTGAAGCACGTGCTAGCTTCAATAAAGTATTGGCCAACCCATGGAACGACTTCTCTGAAAGTAGCGCCAAACGCAATGCGATGATTGCCATGGAGTTGAAAGATTATGAGCAGGCATTTGCGCTATACACTACGCTGAGAAGCAATATTTCCGATAATGGCTCTCTTGAGATGGTCTATCGTGGACTTATGAAAAGTAGTCACTATACTTCAAGAAATACTGAATGTAGCCTTTATGCCGATTCTCTAATGGCACTCAATAGCCTATCTGTGGATGTTGTTAACGAATCAAAATTCTACAAAGCTAGATCATTGCAACTTGAAGGCAAGTCAGATGAAGCAATCACTTCTTTCACAGAACTTGCTGGCAATAGAAATGGAGAGATAGCCGCAGAGTCTAGATACAGAATTGCAGAAGTACTTGCAGCTCAAAACAAACTTAAAGAAGCTGAAGCTGCTGCAAGCGAGACAATTCGTCTTTCAGCTGGATACGATTTGTGGGTCGGAAAATCTTACATACTTCTGGCAGATATTCTCGTCAAACAAAATGATTATTTCAACGCCAAGGCTTTGTTGCAAAGTATTGTGAAGAATACAAAATCTTCAGACTTAAAACAAGAAGCTGCTAAAAAACTGGAAGAAGTTAAATCATCTGAAAAGCGACAAAGTAAATTGTCGGAAGAATAAACCAAAAAACATGAAGGTAAATCCTCTTTTAATATTGGCATTGGTTGCTCCCAGTTTCACTGCTGTAGCTCAGCGCAGAGCACCCGGCACAGATACTGTGCTCAAGGGTTCTACCATTGAAGTGCTACAGTCCTACAAACCCAAAGTAAAACAATCGAGAAAACCTGAATGGAAACCTCAGCTACCTCCGGTCGATACATCTTTGCCCTCACTCACCTTCGATGTACCCCAGCAAACACTCTATTACACCTATCATTCACAACCGCTGCGTCCGCTAGCATTGGGCAAAACAATTGCAGATACTACTTTCCCTAACTACGTTAAAGCTGGCGGAGGAAATGTATCTACTGCTTACTTAGATGCCGGTATAGGAAGCCTGCGTGGAGATAACTATGAAACAGCAATACATCTACACCACCTCTCGCAAAAAGGCAAGTTGAAAAATCAACAGTCGTCACTTTCTGGTCTTGAAGCTGAAGGGACACTGTACAACGAAAAAAACGATGTTCATGCCGCTGTAGTTGGTGCTCGAAACCGATACCATTACTATGGCTACAACAATACATTGTATAATTACGAAAAAGACGATGTAAGACAAACTTACACGTCTATAAAACTAGCTGCAGACCTCAACAACAATAAAGATACAAGCACCCGCTTTTATTATCATCCTGGCATCAGTGGCTCTTACTATGGTGCCAGATACAATACTTCCGAAATTTCACTGGGCTTAAATGCTCCTATAGCCTACCGAATCAACAAAAATTTAGACCTATACATGGGCATTTCCGGTATGCTCACTAGCTACAAAGCTGATACCATCACCACTGCCAACAACTATATAATGGGAGCACCTGGTGTGCAAGTAAATACCAAAAGATTTAAAGGACATGCATTAGCTGGCTTTGCACTAGGCAAGGATGGCAGCACCTACTTCCTACCCGACCTTGTGGCCACTTATTCCATCCCCGACTTTGATATGAAGGCAACTTTAGGCTGGAACGCTACACTCAGACAAAACACCTATGAACAGCAGACTACCGAAAACCCGTTCATGCTAAGCAATTATCAAGTAATACAAACTCGCAAAGATGAAATATACGCACTTCTAGAGGGCAACGTAGGTAATCGCATCTCATGGTCTGGTAAAGCAAGCTGGTGGAATTGTTTTGACATGCCCACCTTTCTGAACGACACTGGCGACCAAAAAGAATTTTATGTGCTTTATCAAAACGTAAAAGCACTTTCTTTTCAGTTTGGGGCAAGGTATCAAATGGCAGGAAAATGGTCGGTTGGTGCAAATGCTGATCTCTACAACTTCTATTACAGCACAGACCAACATGTATGGCATGAACCAAGTACCCGCATCAAGGCCGACGTTACGGTGTCCCCTACCGCTAAGCTAAACCTATCTGCTTACGCCTATCTACTAGGTGGCATCAACGCCCGAGACACTGCCTTTAATGCAGTAAAACTTAAAACCATAGCCGATGTCGGTTTAAATGCAGAATACGCTATTATTCCCCGACTGTCTGCATTTATACAAGCAAACAACCTATTGAACTCGAAATACCAACGCTGGCAGGGATATGAAGTATATGGTTTCAATATTTATGGTGGTCTGAGGCTAAAGTTTTAAAAGAAAAGAGTAATTTCAACTAGTAATTATCACAATGGACATAGCGAAGTATATCGGGTTGTACCTGCTCAAAAACAAGTTTTGTTACGTGCACGGTCTTGGGAATATGGAATTGAAAAAGATTCCAGCAACTCACGATGGCAGTACTTTACAGGCTCCCTCTTACATTGTAGTAGTTACACCGGGCGGCTCTATCGACGATAATTTAGCCAATTTTATCGCTACTAATGAACAAATTAGTATCTCAAAAGCCGCCAATACGCTTAGAGAGTTTAGCATTCAGGCTCGTAAAGACCTAGCGGATGGCAAAGATGTAGCCATTCCTAATATAGGTGTGTTTACTGAACAAAAAGGCAAGGTATCTTTTATCACCTACGACAATTTTAAGCATACGCCTGCCAGCATTCCTACTATAAAAAACAGCAAACAACTAGATGAGCAAAATATAAAATTATCCCACAAACCTTCATACCCGCCACCAGCCAAGGCCGACTCAGTCAACTGGAGTATGGTAATACTGGTGGTGGTTCTTATATTGATTTTAGGCGGCGGCGGTTATTTTATATACTACTATACCTCCCAAAACAAAATAGAAATAACAGCTGTTGAACCCCTTACAGATACTGTTGTTGCGGCACTTCCATTGCCAGAACCAGACACGATGGTAGCTCAAATCGACACGGTAGATAGCATTGCTGTAACGGACACAACCACCAACTATGACTTCAAGATGGTGATAGGCAACTATAAAACCCGCGAACGTGCTGACAAACGCAGTAGTAGCCTCACATTGAATGGCAATAAAGTAGAAGTAGTAATGAAAGACAGCACCAGTTATCTTGTATTGATGCCTATTTCTTGCCGCACACTTGACACCACACATGTCAAAGATTCTCTTCGTAGGATGTTTGGATATAACGATGTTGTTACTTTTAAGTAAGTGTGTGTTTTGACGAAAAGACTTATTTAGGTTGCTTTCCGTTTTTATACCACCAAAGTTCTCTCGCTTGCAAAGCTGTCATGTTTTGTATCGTTCAAAACGGCGAAATTTTTATTTCAAATCGGACGTAACTATGAATAAGCTATTGGGTCTTTGCCCGCCACCTATCGACTATCTACTGAGGCGATTTACAACACAGAGAAACAATAATAAGCAACTTTCTTACCTTAGCACCACAAGTTTCTATTATTAATTCGTATTTCCTAGATACCAGAAACACTCAACAACACTTTAATGTCTACAGGACAAACGCTTAATGCCATTATAGTAGATGATGAGATAAACGCAATATCTAATCTCAGAAACCTCATTGCTGCCTATTGCCCTGCTATTAAAGTAATAGAAACAGCTACTAGTGCCGATGTAGCTATTTCACTTATATACAACCTAAAACCTGATGTACTATTTTTAGACATCTCAATGCCTAGAAAAAACGGTTTCGAGTTGCTGAACAATCTTCACTATTTCCCGTCAGTGGTTTTTGTAACAGCTTACGAAAAATATGCACTTACGGCTATCAAAGCGTCTGCCGTAGATTATCTGCTTAAGCCAGTAAACATCAACGAATTAAGAATAGTAGAAGAAAAATTACTAAAAATACATTCTTATAAAACCGGAAATGGATCCGAAAACTACAATAGCACAGTGGTCAATCTGGTTAATATGATTCAGAATCCAGGTACCATTCGCAACATATCATTACCCGGTAATGATGGTTACAACATTACCGATATTAATGACATTATATATCTCGAAGGCGTCAACAACTATACCGCATTTCATCTTATTGGAAAACC
>CAMDNC010000192.1 GCA_945902755.1 Flavipsychrobacter stenotrophus | reverse complement strand
AAATTATAAACCCCAAACCCTAACCCATGAAAAAAAGCCCAATAGCAGCAATGCACCGGCAGAAAACCAGCACCACGCAGCTGCCAGTAGCCGAAGGATAACAGCGTAGGGCTATTTTTTTGTCAGCGGAGCGATTGACAAAAAATTTCCTTTTCTTTTGCTACTTTTCTTTTTGAAATAAAAAGAAAAGTAGGAGCCCACGGTCAGAATAACACCATGCAAAACACCACAACCTGCAAAAACAAATACCGTTGATAATCACCACTTACACCCAAAAACATAGGAAACAACCGGCAAATTATCGGCAATACGGGAAATTAACAATAAACCCAATATGACAAACAAACCACTAAAACCACACAGCCCACATCCTGTAAATCTAAAAATCTAGAAATCGTGTTCCAGACAAAAACCACTGGAAAATGCATGCAAACCGGAAAAATGAATAGTATTGATAATCAATGAGTTAACCCCAAAAACACATGAAAACACCGGAAACAAACCGGCAATAACCATCGCCAGCAACACCTAGATTTCCCTTTCTGTTTCATTTATAGTAAGTTTGTTGATACAATCATAGATCATGCAGCTTATTACCAAAACCATATACAGCGCCATACTGGCATCATGTTTGTTTGGCACACAACTCCTAGCACAGAAAAAGAACTTCACCATCACAGAAGCCACCAATGGTATGGGCACCACCCTAGCCCCCAAAGGCATCAAACAAGCCTCGTGGCAACCCGGCACAGCATGTCTGTGGCAGGTCATCAAGCAGTCAGGCACAGATGTTTGGCAGGTTACCGACTTCAACCGCTCAGTAGCTACCGGCACCTACACCATTACTACTGGCGATCTGCCCGTCAAAGTATCAGGTGTACCCGCCATCAAGTGGCTCGATACCGACAAAGCCTACTTCATCTCTGGCAATGATGTAGTCACCGGCACACTGCTAGACAACGAAAAATGGGTGTGGACACTCGCCGCCTCCCTACCCGAAGGTGCCAGCAACATCACCGTCGATAAAAGTTATAACATAGCTTACACCGTCGATAACAACCTGTTCCTACAGCAGGCCACCACCAGAAGAAAAGTAGCAGTCACCAACGAAAGTGACAAAAATATAATATGTGGAAAGGCAGTTCACCGCGATGAATTCGGTATAGACAGAGGCATTTTCTTTTCGCCATCTGGCAATTATTTAGCATATTACCGCATGGACCAGACAATGGTCAAAGACTACCCAGTTATA
This sequence comes from Flavipsychrobacter stenotrophus, assembly GCA_945902755.1. Lineage (GTDB taxonomy): Bacteria > Bacteroidota > Bacteroidia > Chitinophagales > Chitinophagaceae > Nemorincola > Nemorincola stenotropha_A. The sequence continues at coordinate 4,534 of CAMDNC010000192.1, read as the reverse complement.
AACTGGGGCACTACCCCCGCCACCGTCAATATCATCAAGTACCCTATGGCAGGTGGCACATCGCACGAGGTCACACTATGTGTATACGACATTGCCAAAGGCACCACCACTACCATGCTTACAGGCAACCAAAACAAAGACCAGTACCTCACAGCAGTTACCTGGAGCCCGAACGAAGCATTCATATATATAGCCCTTCTAAATCGCAACCAAAATCACTTGTGGCTCAATAAGTACAACGCTACTACTGGCCAACTATCCAAAACACTATTCGAAGAAACACATGCTAAATACGTACATCCTGCCCACCCACTCATCTTTATACCTGGCCGCAACAATGACTTTGTATGGCACAGCGAGCGCAGCGGCTACAATCACCTATACCTCTACACATCCGATGGCAAACTAATACGTCAGCTCACCAGTGGCAACTGGGTGGTCAACGACATAGCCGGCATCAACCCCGATAGTAGAGAGCTCATCATCACCACCGCCAAAGAATCGCCTATGGAGAAACATATTTACACAGTAAATATCGACAAGGGCACCCTTAAGCGTATAGACAAAGATCCGGGTATGCACAACCCTATGTGCAGCAGCAATGGTAAGTACATACTAGATGTGTACTCCTCGTCAGACATCCCCAAAAACACCTACGTATACGCCACAGATGGTAGTATACACCGCCAAATACTAAAAGCCGAAAACACGCTCGCAGACTATAACAGACCCGAAATCAAAAACATTACCCTCACTGCCAACGATGGTATCACCCCACTCTACGGCAAGCTAATTCTCCCTGTCAACTTCGATAAATCTAAGAAATACCCCACCATTGTGTACCTCTACAATGGCCCTAACGTGCAGTTGCTCCACAATTCCTTCCCCGAAAGTGGCAACCTTTGGTATGAATACATGGCACAGCGGGGTTATGTGGTTTTTACCATGGATGGCAGAGGCAGCTGGAACCGAGGCAGGAAATTTGAACAAGCCACCTTCCGCAAGCTAGGCGATGTAGAAATCGAAGATCAGCTTACAGGCGTTAATTACCTCAAATCTTTACCCTATGTAGACGCCAAACGTATGGGTGTACATGGCTGGAGCTATGGTGGTTTTATGACCACATCCCTTATGCTCAAACACCCCGATGTGTTTAAGTGTGCAGTAGCTGGCGGCCCGGTTATGGACTGGAAGTTATATGAAATCATGTACACCGAACGCTACATGGATACGCCCGACGACAACCCAAAAGGTTACGACAACGCCAACCTGCTAGATAAAGTAAAGAACCTAAAAGGCAAACTGCTACTCATTCACAGCACCGACGATGATGTGGTTGTATGGCAGCACAGCCTCAATTTCGTTAAAAAGTGTGTAGACGAAGGCGTTCAGGTTGATTACTTTGCCTATCCCGGTCATGCCCACAATGTACGTGGCAAAGACAGAGTGCACCTCATGCAAAAAATCACAGACTATTTCGATAGTTATCTGAATCCTTAATTACTTATCTCACAGATAGACTCAGTTTTTTATGTACATCACAGTTAGGGCAGTACTTCTGCTTATCTTTGCAAACTAATGATACGTATAGGAAAAATAGTAGCCACACACGGCCTAGCTGGTGCTGTAATAATGACGCATGTAGCAGGCAATGGTACTTGGCTCAAAAAAGGACATACCCTAATGGTAGAAATGCAAAAAGGCAGTTTTATACCATTTTTTGTAGCACAGTGCAAGGCTGCCACCCCAGCCGAGTACCACCTCAATCTTGAAGACTTAAATACACAACTAGAAGCTAAGAGATTGGTTACCAAGCACGTATATGTCGATGAGTCGCTGCTAGCTGGTCTTGCACGTCAGTCGCCACTACTATGGATCGGCTTTACGGTAAACGACGCACACTACGGCAACATAGGAGAAATAAAGGATGTAATGCAAACCGGAGCACAGTGGATAGGTAAAGTAATGTACAATAATAATGAAGCACTCATACCGCTGGTAGACGCTACAATAAAAGCCATAGACATTAAGGCACGCATACTCAAAACCACATTACCAGAAGGGCTGTTGGAGTTATACCAATAACCACATTGCTAACGTTATTGTTTTTCCCCATCTACCAACAACCGATACTTATAAAATGAGAATAGATATTATTACCGTACTGCCAGAACTACTAGTTAGCCCATTCAGCCATTCTATGATGAAAAGGGCTAAAGACCGTGGACTGTTAGAAATACACACTCACAATCTCCGCGATCACACCCCCTACAAGCAGGGTCAGGTTGACGATTATCAGTTTGGAGGTGGAGCAGGTATGGTAATGATGCCCGAACCACTAGCCATACTCATAGACAAACTAAAAGTGGAGCGCACCTACGATGAAATCATATACATGACTCCCGACGGTACACTCTTTGACCAAAAAACGGCTAATACACTATCGCTCAGAGAGAATGTGATCATAATTTGTGGTCACTACAAGGGTATAGACGACCGTATAAGGCAACTCTATGTAACCATGGAAATATCTATAGGCGATTATGTGCTGAGCGGTGGCGAGCTAGCTGCCGCAGTAGTGGTAGATGCTGTAGGTAGACTACTACCCGGTGTACTAAACGATGAAACATCTGCCCTTTTCGACTCCTTTCAGGACGGATTACTGGCACCACCCGTATACACCCGCCCTGCCGATTTCAGAGGCATAACCATACCAGATATTCTACTTTGCGGCGACCCCAAAAAGGTGGATGAATGGAGGTATGAGCAATCTATCATTCGTACCAAGGAGCGCAGACCAGGCCTACTTAATGATTAATATCAAACACATTAACCCTAATATCAAAATGAAAAAGCTGTTACTCCCTTTAATACTAATGATAATTGCAGTAAGTGCCTGCCAAAAAACGTCCGACCCACTTCCAACCACTATTACGATGGTAGTAAACAATGACACCCTCTGGACATCTACAAGAGTTACTACTGACAATAAGAATACTGGAACTGTATATATCAAAGGTACATCCGCCGACGGCAACGAATCGCTGGATTTGGCAATATCTGGCTTTGCAAATAAAAAAAATACGTTTGTAGTAGACTACAGAGGTACCGGTGGAAATATTAATGGGAATACTGGTATGTACCGCAAAGGCAGCGAAGCCATTATGGCCAGAGCTGGTAGAATAATAGTTACAGAAGTAACAGATAAACTCATTACCGGCACCTACGACTTGTATTATCTACAAACAAACTTTAAAGGTTCATTTGTAGCACCTTTACAATAATACATTACCGTATATCTGTATCCAATACTTTATTACCCATCAAGTAGCCTTCAAGCTTGTCGCCTATAGCTACTGGCCCCACACCAGCAGGCGTACCCGTAAATATGAGATCGCCAATGTTGAAAGTAAAGAACCTAGAAGCATAAGCGATAATACTATTCACTGAGAAAATCAGATCTTTAGTATCACCATTTTGCACCACTTCACCGTTCTTTTCCAGCCTAAATTGTAAGTTAGTCATATCTGTATCTTTAGTCACCTTAGCAAAATCACCTACCACTGCCGACCCATCAAATGCCTTAGCAATCTCCCATGGCAAACCCTTTTTTTGCTGTTCTCTTTGCACATCTCGAGCTGTGTAGTCTATCCCCAACGTGATAGCATCATAATACTTATGAGCAAATTTCTCTTGTATAAACTTGCCATTGCTGCTAATGCGCACTACCAGTTCACACTCATAGTGCAAATCTTTAGTAAACTCAGGATAATACAAAGGTTTACCGGGTAGCAAAATGGCCGTTTTAGGCTTCATAAAAAGTACTGGCTCAGTGGGTAAGTCATTTTTTAGTTCTTTGGCATGATCAGCGTAATTTCGCCCTACACAGATAATTTTCATACTTTGGCAGTTTTATTATGAGCCGTGTAAAAATAGTATTTCCTGATTACAAACCATTACATATTGCCACTATTCAGGTGCGTATAGGCGACATCAATTATGGCAACCATGTTGGCAATGATGCCATACTTTCTATCATACATGAGGCCAGAATGCAAATGCTGGCTACCCACAAATACTCAGAGATGAATGCAGGAGGCAATAGTATGATAATGGCCGATGTAATGATAGCCTACAAAGGCGAATCATTTTATGGAGATATGCTGCAGGTAGCTGTTTATGCTGAAGAAGTTAGCACTTCTACTTTTAGCCTGTTGTACCGTATAACGACACTAAGAAATGGTATGGAAAAAGAAATAGCTCATGCCAAAACTGGTATGGTTTGTTTTGATTATTCCACTAAGCGCATTACAACCATGACTGCTGCTCTTACTTCTTTCCTCAATACCCAACTCTAACCTACGTATGGAGCTTCATAAGTATATTACCATTGCATCTTCCGGACTTGGGGACTTTAGAGATAGGGGTAGTAAGTTTTTTGCTTACTCTTATCCTATTAATTCTGTACAGGATGTTAAAGACCGCGTGAGTGCCCTCAAAAAAGAACACACTAAGGCTGTGCACCATTGCTATG
>CAMDNC010000191.1 GCA_945902755.1 Flavipsychrobacter stenotrophus | reverse complement strand
GCTACGAACTAAAAACCTACCTTTCTTAATTTCTTTTGTTTGAAAGCGGTTCGAAATTTTGGTCAGGTCGTCGTGTGTCGGCTTTACATATTTATTTATATTTTCAGAAAATCGGTCCATTATTTATGTCTTGACGGTCGGTCTGTTATACATGCACCAACTTGTTTATGGTGATGGCTTTCTCATCTTTCCCAATTTAAACGTTTGCAGGTAAGGATTGCTTTTACGTCCATTGAACAATCAAAAATATGAAACTTTTACAATAAATTAAAGAGCTAGTGAAGTTGGGATTTGTCCTGCCTTCCCCATTTGGCGCAAGTCTTTTCGCCTTGTGTCTAACTTACTGCAAGTCTTTTCGACTTGCGCGTAACACTACACTTATCCTCCATGAGTATCCCACTTTCCGCCGCTGTTGGTCTTATTTTCTTCACCAACAACACTCGAGCAGGACAGATAACACCCCACCATTAGGCATCAAGCTATCATCTCTATAAATAGTGCGAGATTATTTAAGAATCTCGCACTATTTACCAATCTTATATTTTTCTAGCACTTCTTCGAATGAAGAAGATCTGACAAAACTCTGTTTGATTTTATTTACCTGAATCACTTCCATAAAACCTAATTCCACCAATTGTCTAAGATCTGCCCTTGCAGTAAAGCTAGATATACTGAATCTATTCTCTACTTCTTTAGGTGTAAATATTCTATCGGCATCTTCATACATCACTTTGAGCAGTTGCGCCATTCTTTCGTTTACCCCCGGAATCTTCACAAACTTCGCAGCCTGCATCACCTCACGCTGTTTACGCCCTATGTACACTTTTAATGCATCGAACGCTTTTTCCATTGTTTTTACATGATAGGTTATAAAGTAAGACATATCGTTATTATCAACTTCCGAATAGATGTACGCCTTTTCATACTGAACCTTGGTGTCTTTGATAATTCTGGAAATAGACAAGTACTCTGTAAGCCAGTAGCCCTTTTTCAGCATATACCAGTAAAACAATGCTCTTGCGGTACGCCCATTGCCATCAGTAAAAGGGTGTATCCAGCCTATCATAAAGTGAATAATTATACCTTTAATTATTGGATGTATAAAATTACTGCCATCTTCATTAAAGAATCTGCATAAATCACTTATTAAACCAGTAAGTTCATGATGTGGCGGTGGAGTATGCACTATTTCATCGGTAGAGTGGTTGGCAACAAATATATTATTGTCTTTTCTGAAAACGCCTTCCTCTGCTTTTTCATCGAGCGTGTTGTTAGATATGAGTTTATGAATGTGTAATAAAGTGTCTGGAGATAGATCGTCTGATTTGTGCTGCACTATGTATCGCATGGTATGAAAGTTGTTCACAATCATTTGTTCAGACTTATTTTTGGGCTTGCGCTCTTTCTGAATCATCTCCTTCGCTACCTTTCGGGTAGTTACTGCTCCTTCCATTTGGCTGCTGGATATCGCTTCTTCCATTATGGAATTTATAACAAATTTTGTTTTATCTGTTTCTGCTATCCCAATATTACTACCCAGTATACCGCCTATATGGAGGTCGAAATGATGAAGTAGTTTTTGAATATATTCGGTAGCGCAGTATGAAAAATTATACCGCCCTAGGGTGATGGTTTTACTTTTTACCCTTCTATCAAATTTTACTGCAGTCCATAATTCTTCTGCGCTTAGGTGTGTCTTTTTGTACTTAATCTTATCCCAATACAAATATTCATCTTGGATAGGCTTTAAAATACCTGCCCTTTCCAATTCTACTATTTGCTCAATTGTATGCTCTTTTTGTTCGTACTTAGGTGGCTTTTCCAGCATATTGATACTAATATTCACAAAAATATTTCAAAAGTGCGAGATTCTCTGATAATCTCGCATTATTTACTCAATTTCTTCAGCCGTTGTAGTTCTTCACCTATAATGTTGGCGCAGTACAGATAATCCCCAATTTGCCGCCAAGCTATTTATGTCTATAAATAGTGCGAGATTATTTAAGAATCTCGCACTATTTACCAATTTTATTCCGCCGCTATTGGTCTTATTTTCTGACCGACAGCCTCGAGAAGGACAGATAATACCTGTCATGAATAAAATGGTGTCACCTCCCCCCTTTCTTCCTACATGGGTATCCCTCAGTTCCCCCGTTGTTAGTGTCCTTCACCAACAACCCCTTAGACAAGATGGGGACGGAGCTATACTTCGATAGTTGCAAGTATTTTATATGATACAAATATTGCGTAGACCTCGTATTATTATCGTTTGCCTGTAAAATCACACATTAGACTATAACTATAAAATCCACTTGCTCCAGAAGTATACCCATGACCATGATCTACACGTAACGTAAGACTACTATCATCGTTAAAAGATAGTTCGCTCCATTCTCGCTTGTAAACAGCGCTCAAGTTGAATAAAGTCGGGCTAAGGGTAAACAAGCACATCGGGATGTCAGTAACAACCAAAAAAGAATCGGGCGCTACTTTTTTTATCACAACGGTTGTTTGATAGGTGGTATCAACATATTTATAAGATCCGGGCGAAGTCCGAGGTGTAGTGATTTCCTCCACTATTTTGTGAACAGAACCGTAATACGAGCCTATTACTGCATCTACAGGGTCGGGCACAGCGGGTTGGGGCTGCTCCTTTCTGCAGGCAACAAAGAAAAGAGAACCAATAGCCACAACAACAGATATTTCTTTCATAGGATATTTGTTCATAAATACAAATATAACCAAGTTTCCCGTCCTATTTGAGTCTCTTTTCCGCCGCTCTTGGTCTCATTTTCTGACCGACAGCCTCGAGAAGGACAGATAATACCTGTCATACATAAAATGGTGTCAACTCCCCCTTTCCGCCGCTGTTGGTCTTATTTTCTGACCGACAGCCTCGAGCAGGACAGATAATACCTGTCATGAATAAAATGGTGTCAGGAAACCACCACCCTTTCCTCCTCCATGGGTATCCCTAAGTTCCCTCGTTATCAGTATTCTTCACCAACAACGCACAACCAGAACAGAGAATACCGATCTAAACAACAACGTTTAAGAACCCACCCCCTCTCGATATCATTCGTACACCAAACTCAATTTGCATATCTCTCCACACACACCTCTAGTTCAATTTCTTTTCGTTCGGGTCACAAAAATCAAAAGCATATCATTTATTAAAAAAAAGAGGGCAGACTATTTTCTACAAACCGCAACTTCCCTCTTATCACTACTTTCCTCCGCACAATTGCACTATAATTTTTTCAGCATATCCATCATTAGCATTGTTGGTCAGTATCACAAAACTATGTCCAGTTTTTGCATCTACAAATGCATAAGAGATATAGCTTACTTGCCTGCCAGGATGCCCGTATACGGCACGTCCGCCATAGTTTTCTTCAAACAGTCCTAAACCCACTTTGTCTTTCTTGAACTGGCGGCAGTCGGTCATCAATGCCAGGGTAGCAGGTTGCAACACCGTCTTGTCTATAAGCAACGCTCTTATAAACTTATTCACGTCATACACATCACTAACTATATTCCCTATTCCTTTCGATATTGTATTGGTGCCCACTTTCGATATATCTTGCAGATCTTGCCCATCTATTATAGGGTGCGCCAGCAATGCTATATTGTTTGAGTAGTAAGCAAACGTATTCTTCAGTCCCAGCGGCTTTATGATGTTTTCCTGCAATACAGTTTCATAGGGTTTGCCAGTGGTCGTTTCTATTATTTTTCTCAGCAAAAAATAGTTAGTGTTGCTATACTTGTGTCTGTAGCCTTTTTCAAAATCTACGGTATCCAGCAGAGAGAAAATAAGGCTGTCAGAATAGTCGCCCAAAGGATCTACCAACGGCTTGTTAATAAAATCATTTTTACTAAAATCTGTCACACCACTGGTATGTTTTAATAACTGCCTTATAGTGATGGTACTATCCACATTCCTATGTTGCGACACATAATGATAAATACTATCGTCTATATTCAGTATACCCTGCTCCTGTAGTTTCAGTATCAGTGTAGCAGTATACATTTTAGTGCAGCTACCTATACAAAATCTGTTTTTAGTGTTTATCGGTGTTTTGTTATACGAAAATCCTACAGATCCCGTATCTGTCTTTTTGCCATCATCCACCAGCGCCACTATTCCGTAATCCTGCAGCGAATCTTTATAACTGTCCAATAGGGCTTGCACCGAATTTCGTTGGTCGGCAGATTTTTGCCTCACCACAAAAAAAATCGTCGCTATCGAAAGTATTAATGTAAAATATAGAAGTTTCATTTGATGCTATGTTCTATAATGCCAGTTTACACCCATTGCCAGATGCACCAATAGCATCTAGCACTATGAATATACCATTTAAAGCCCATTTGTATTTATATCCCCCCAAAGCTGACTTTTTTATACCACCACTCAGCCTGAAGAAATACAACCCCCAAGAATATTTCATGTTTGAAAACAAATAAACTCATGACTTACGGCAACGTATGCAACGCCCAGTGCCACCAGCTAGCATTACGGACCTTAGGTTTACCGTCATAGGTCTCCTACTTACCAAATAGATGATTACAGCACTGTTTCTTTATTCTAGGTACTTTCTTTATCTCTTTGGCTTACCAACAATTCTTTTCCAAAACTTAGTTTTTGGGCCAACGTACTTTGGGGGTCTATTACCCTCCAAAAAGGTGTAATTTCTTCAACGCTCTTTCCTTGCTGTAGTTTTTCGTAGTTTGCCTCAGCCACAATTCGCAAGAATATGCCAGTTGTTACCGGACAAGTGTAGTCAGCATTATGTTCCAACGCAAGGTCTTTACGCATGGTTTTTAGGTCCACTCGCTTTCCAAAACCTATTTCTTTTACATACTGGTCAATAATTTTCGGAGTAGCTATAAACATGTTACTACCTGCCGGAATGTCGGCGAAATCTATATCTATTCGTTTGATTTTAGGCTCTTTGTTTTCGTTCAGTTTTTCAAGCCAGGTTTTCTTTTTTGCCATACTCGTTGCCTAATTTTTTTGCAAATCATCCAGATCCTCATTGAGGCTACACACTTTTCTGCGGGGGGCGCACCGACAGGGGGCCTATAGAGGTTCATATCGGATATAACACCCACACAAGGGTTACATTTGCCCCCCTTGCCAACGCATCAACCCATTGAGCCAACTAGCTACCCGGATGACGATAACCTACTGTTAGTTTCGTTGCTCTATCCACATCTTCAGGCGTTATCAATACCGTTGTTGTGATAGAGCCCATACCACTAGCCTTTATAGCCAGCGCAATAGCCGCCGCCGCCGCTATATCTGGCAGTTCGCAGGTTACGTAAGCATCACAATTGCTCACATAATAAAACGACTCCATTTTACCACCCAGCTCACTGATCATTTTTTCGGTCATTTGCGACCTTGCAGTACCACTACCAGAATTTAATACACCTTTTGCGCCTTCTGCAGAGTAAGATGCGAAGATTAAGAACTTCATATTTTTTTTGTTTTTAAGGTTAACTCCTACTCTTTTGGCTTTTCGGATTTGCCCCGTTTTTTTGTGTGATGTCTGGACTTCACATTTACCATACAATACTATATAATTTATGCTGCTTTGACAAGCCCTCTTGGTGAGTGCTGCCAGCTCTCTCAAAATGTGGATATCTTGATCGCTGCCACACCCACCTTGGCGCACTTTTTGCAGCAGCAGTAGAGCACAGTCTATTCTCTCATCACCCCATAAACCCCCAATCATTATGCCTGCAAATAATTGCCCAAAGCATCACAACAAACTTGAAACAGACACCCCATTTCACCCCAGCACACTACCGGAAAACGAACACACTACCGGAAAAATGAATAGTATTGATAATCAATGAG
>CAMDNC010000190.1 GCA_945902755.1 Flavipsychrobacter stenotrophus | reverse complement strand
TACACAATCATAGTATCTTGTTAACGGAAACAAAGATAGTCAGGATTAATTATGAAATAAACCAACCAGCAATATAGTTGTGCAGCAAACAACTACATACATGACTGAGCAACAATATGGTAATATACTATAGTAGCTAGCCTAACAAATAAAAGCACGTAAACTAACCATGATACACTCTAGATGCTACAATAAGACCATTTTTGATTTCTAGCACCTCAGCTACCTGCATTTCGGGCTCACCCACTACTGTGCGTATGTATTCCATAAATACTCTGTCGCCATTGGCGGTAAGAGTGGTATAGCTATAGTGTAATGAGGGCAATCTATCGAAGGCATCTTGCCACCATGAACCCATAGCTGCCTTTCCTCTAACATAGCCCTTGGTTTCGGGTAATCTTACTTTTAGCTTAGGGCTGTAGTGCTCAGCATTGTCATCGTACAAAGCCAATAATTTCTCCAGATTTTGTTCATTAAAAGCCTGAAACCATTTTACCGCTATTGCCTCGTTCGTATCCAACTTCATTTTATTGTTCTTTGCTGTAAATTTCAGTAATTGATATGATAACAGCATCATTTACTACACATTTATAAAAAAACATCGGGTATCATAGAAAATTTATGGAGCAAGGCATATTTCTATATCTTTCCTTGTGTACATTTAATTTCCAAAAAATCTTATACCCAACATGTTTTATAGATTAGCCATTGCCCTTTCACTGTTATTGTTATCACTGTCCGAACTGGTTTTAGCAAATGTCCAATTACAGTTTGGTCCTGCACCTAAGTGGGTGAAAACTGTACCTATCAACACCCAAACACCCAATAGCAGGGAAATAAATGATGGCTATTTCTTAAGAATGTTTGAGCAGGAATATAATGTAACCACTCGTCAAACCTACCAGCACACCATTAGAGAAATCATATCTGAAGCAGGCATACAAAGTGCGGCTAACCTTACCCTCAACTTCAACCCTAGCTATGAACAAATATCGATACACGAGGTAACAGTGTGGAGAGATGGCAAGCCCATGAACCGTTTAGATAAAGCTGCCTTTAAAATAGTGGCTAATGAAGAAGACCTGTCTAGGTTTATATACAACGGTAACTATACTGCCTACCTGATATTGAACGATATAAGAATAGGCGACAAAATAGAATATAGCTACACACTGACGGGTGATAATCCGGTGTTTGAGAATAAGTTCTTTACCTCTCTGGTGCTACAGGGTTCGGACCCAATAGCACATATGCACTATTACATCATTGTTCCAGCCAGCCGAAAACTCAACTTTAAATACTATAACGAGGCTCAGGCACCAGTGCAGCAAGTAGCTGGAGAAAACGTGGTGTATGAGTGGGACCTGCAAAACCTGAAGGGGCTAGATGTGAGCGACAATATACCTAGCTGGTATATAGCCTACCCTTTTATACAAATATCAGAGTTTAAAGACTGGACGGAAGTGGCACAGTGGGGACACGGCATTAACAAACCTACTGATAAACCCGGCGGTGCATTGGGTACAAGAATAAAAGAAATAGCTGGTAAATATAAAGACAACAAACCAGGACTATTGAGGGCACTGACCGATATGGTGCAGACCGAAATAAGGTATATGGGTGTGGAGATAGGCCCTTACTCGCACAAAGCAAACAACCCAGAAAAAGTATATGAACAACGGTATGGAGACTGCAAAGACAAGTCGCTACTGCTAGTATCTGCACTGCTGAGTGTGGGTATACCTGCCGAGATGGCACTGGTAAGCACGAGTAGCGAAGAACATGTAACAGAAAGAATACCATCGCCATCAGCATTTAACCATGCAATAGTAGTGGCGCACCTTGACGATAAGGAAATTTGGATAGACCCTACGATGTCTTACCAAGGGAGTACAGGCGCCGATATATACTGCCCTGACTATGGCAATGCACTAGTGCTAGGTGCTGGCAAAACAGACCTAGCGCCAATACCTGAAACCAATAATGGCACATTACACTATACCGAACAATATGAGGCCGATGATGTAAAATCGCCAGTAACCCTAACTGTAATAACCACTTACTCGGGTGGAATGGCGGATAAAATAAGAGCCAGCTATGGCAACCAAAGCAATGTGGACCTGGAAAAGAACTTTCTGGACTATTACTCCAACTTCTACTCGAAAATAGAAAGAGCAGATACGCTGATAATAATGGATGACAAGGCCAGCAATGTGCTGGAAACTACCGAAAAGTATATCATCACAGACTTCTTTGAGTATGACTCTGTTAACCATAACTACCCCGTGAGCTTTTATGCAAGAATGATAAAAAACATACTACCATCGGTAGACAATAAAAAGAAATACCCTATTGCAACATCTTACCCCTACGAGCTGCACCACTCAATAAGGGTAAAAATACCGCTGAACTGGAACATAGATTTTCAGACGGAGACTATAGACCGACCAGCATATACATTTAAGTACAGGGTATCTGTAGATAATGACGTTTTTGCGCTAGATCATGATTTCAAATACAACAAAGACCATATAGCACCTGAAGAAATAGTGCAGTATGACAAAGACAGTAAAAGAATGGTGAATGACTTATTGTCTTACTCATTTACGTATACACCCGGCTCTGGCGAAACGTATACTGGCATAAAATATAGTGCCATATTGCTACTGCTAGCTATAATGGCTGGAGCTGTGTATATGGGCAAAAAAATATACCAAACGCCTACTGCATCTTATGCTCACCGGCACCCTACGCCACGGATTATAGGGGGATGGCTGATTATACCGATACTGGGGCTCATTATTACCCCCATTCAGCTGGGATACTCTATTATAGATACGGGCTACTTTAGAGATGCGATATGGCATGCTTATGACCACAAGCCAGTTAGTATGGCGTTCAATATGATACTATGGCTGGAACTGATAGTGAACGCATGTATTATTTGTTATGCAGTGTTTTGTCTGGTGCTGATGTATAACAAAAGAGATATACTGCCCAAACACATCATAAGGATGTATGTGGGTATTATGGTGGCTGTAATAGTAGATGGCATACTTACCCACCTGCTGCTGCCCGATACTACACAAGACTACAAAGATGTATTCAGGAGTATATTCAGTGTTTGTATATGGGTGCCCTACTTTATGAGATCGGTAAGGGTGCAAGAGACCTTTACTGTGCCTTATGGCGACTACAAACCGTATACCCCGCCTGCCGACAACACCCATGAAATTGAGAATGTAACTGACTCCCCCACTGAGGACAATACAGCATACAGCAGCGAGACCAATGATACTAGCACAGAACACAGTAACTACCTGCCCAAAGCACCTGACAATACTACTGAGGAAAGTGCCTAAAATGAGCTAAAAAACACCCCATGCTGCTACTAGGCAGCTACCCAGCAAAACCGAGCTTTTTTAATGCCTCTGCTATCTCCTTTTGGTTTTTGGCGGAGGCTTTTTGAGGCTTTCCGTTTAGTGTGCCTTCAAAACCTACTTCCAATGTGGGGCTCAGTGGTACTTTTTTAAGGCGACCGGGTAATGCACGTGTACTCCAATTGTCGTAAGCCTTGGTGAAGTAATGCTTGCCGGTAGCTTCTTTGTCTTTCTGATCGGCGGTGGTGTGTATGATGAGCTCTTTTACATTGTCGCTATCGGCACTGGCAAAAAATACGGCACTGATTTTGGGTGCTTGATCGTTGTAGCTGAAAGTGTCTATGAAGGATCTTTTGTAGGTGTCCTTGCCATTGGGGATGAAGATATATGCCAAAATACGGGAGCATTCTTTTGCGGGCTTATCTTCTTGCTGCACAAAGTAACGGTATAAATAAAAAGCTACTACCGACTTCTCGGCAGTCCACTCGGCGGTTTCTACACTTAAGGCAGTTAGCTCATCTGTAACTTCAGCATAGAGCGGGCGGGCACGGGTAATGAACCGCCTTTTGTCTTCGCCGGGTAGGCGCTTAACGGTTTGTCCCCATGCTTTTACCGACTTAACTACTGCCTCTGGACTGGTGTAATACTCTTCTGTTGCGTTTTCGAGGCACTTTTTGATGCGCATGTCCCATAGGGTTTGCATGGGTACATTGTCGGTGCCATTGGGGTTTACTTCGCCATCATATTTCTCCTGAATGGCATTGTAACGATCATTCAATTTTTCGTAAATCTTACCTATTTCATCATTATAGTTTTCTAGGCTATAATCTCTATTAGACAATTCCTCACACAGCAAATGAGCAAAAGTGAGCGCGACATCGTAGTGGTCTTGCTCGTGAATGAGCACGTAATTGGACTTTTCTTGCTTGGTAGATTCTCTTACGAATGCGCGACTCTGGAATGCACACTTTTCATGAAAATTAAATTTGAGTCTACCGTTTTCTTGACGCACGCCATTGTCAGCTGTAAAGTAAATGACCGGGGATACATAGGCTGCGGCCATGAGGTTTCTGGCTTTAAGCTCCTCGGCATGTTGTTTGTCTTCGCGCTGCTGAAAGTCGTTCCAGGTGAGGGTGCGATAGTTGATGATTTTTCCTTCGGGGGCTATCCAGCCGAGATCTTCGCGCTGAGCTATGGCAGAGAAAGAGTACAATAGCAAAGAGGCAACTGCTACAAGACGCATAGTAATAGGTTGGTTTTGAAGATGTGAAATTAGGAAAAAACACTCTATCGGCAAAACAAGCTATACTACAAATGGAACAACAATAAATTTGCTACTATGTAACGGTGGCAACTTAGCTCCCAAAAGATATGAGCAGCCAATGATGGCTGCTCATAAATACATGACATAAATACAGAATGTTATTCGAAAATTACTGACTCGATGATAACTGGCTCAAGCGGCTGATCGGAGTGAGAGGTGGGTACTGCACCAATGGCAGTAACAACATCCATACCAGCTACTACCCTACCGAAGGCTGTGTGCTTGGTATCGAGGAAGTTATTGTTGGCGAGATTGATGAAAAACTGGCTGCCGTTGGTGTTAGGACCAGCATTGGCCATAGATATAGTACCAGCAGCATTGTTGTTGTCGGGGGCTATTTCGTCGTTGAACTTGTAGCCAGGACCACCAGTACCCCATCTGTGCTTCATGGTTTCGTCTTTGGTAAGCGGATCGCCACCCTGAATCATGAAACCACTGATGATGCGGTGAAACTTAACGCCGTTATAAAACTCGGACTTGGCTAGCTTTACGAAGTTAGCCACTGTATTAGGATTTTTTTGGTCGTAAAAATCGATAACTATATCGCCTTTGTTGGTTTTGATTGTACCTTCCATTGTATTTGTTTGGTTTGTATTATTTGATATTCTTTAGGTTTTTCTCTAATTCTTTATCATACCACTCTTTATCGTTGGCAGTGTTTTCTTCGTTGAGCTGACGTAGAATGTTTTCTTTTACTTTTTTGAGGTCGTTCTCTTCTGTGTTGTCTTCTATTCTTTCAGCCCTGAAAGCTGGCATCTTTTTGTCAGTGGGTTTTCTTTGTCTGGCAGCCATTTGTAAATAATGTTTATAAATTGTATGTACCTTATAGTACTTGGTGTGCCAAAGTTACAGAAAATAAGTGTGGGCGAAAATTGCTAAATTGTTGTGATAGATTATAGTGCTATAGGATGCACTGCATTGGTACGGATATTTTGGTTATGTGTTTTCAGGATTTTCCGGTTTGTTTCCGGTAGTTTCCTACATTTTGGGGTATAAGTGGTTGATTATCAATAACATTCACTTTTGCAGGTGGTAAGTACCGGAATGGGTGATATGGTAATAGTTATTGATAATTATTTCGGGTACTATTTCGTTTGTGATGCTGAGGCTGCATTTGTAGGGTTTTAGGGGTTGCAATTTATTCATTGGTACGGGGATTTTGGTAATGTG
>CAMDNC010000189.1 GCA_945902755.1 Flavipsychrobacter stenotrophus | reverse complement strand
AGTACAGTTGTTGACTGGGTAGATGTATTTACCTCGTTGTTCCGGATGTTCCGAAGGGCATCCGGTACTGCCAATAAAAATCGTTCTCCCGAACGTCTTCACTTTTTTGCGGCTTCATGAATTTGTTCCTACTAAGTTTGGGTTATTGTTAATTGACTATAGATTATATACAATGTTTGTAATGGATTGGTTTGCCTATGTTTTCTACAGGTGCTACACGAAAAAGAAGCATGGGGTTCAAGCAATTGAGAATAGAGCACGCAGTGTGTTGTCTTGGATGATTGCTTTTAGTAGCGGGGCTCTGTTTCATTTAATGGCAGGATTAAATCCAAAATATCGGAATTTTTATATGATCAACCCTTTTACCCTGCTGCTATGCCCATTGATAGTTGGTGCCTTCGTCTATAGATTGGTATCAAAAAGATATACTACTCTCAAATTCATTAAGATACGCGAAAAGTATGGTGAAGATATATCTATAGGATTAGCCAGACTAATTGTAGGGATTACAGCCGTTCTATTTTACGTTTTCACTCTTTCTCTTTTGCTAATAAGTGTATATATAATATAAAATCAGACTTAAATTTTGGGCAACCTTTTGGCTGATAATTTTATTTGTAGTTGAATTTGGCGCTTTAATCATAATGATAATATTGACATCTAGGTACAAAGACAAGGTCTCACAGAATATTGTGAAATTCATATGGCTTGCTATTTCAATTATCGTACCCGTTATCATTATCAAATTTTTGATTCCTATGCTGGCAAAAAAATACAAATAGAAGCATGAGTTGTTCTGAAACAAACTCTGCTGATCTCGTTGTTCCAGTTGTTCCGTCCTCGGCTAGTCTCCCCGCTTTTTCTGCGGGGGACTCACCGACATCAGGGTACCGAAGCTGAATTTATTCCCCATTTGGCGCAAGTGTTCAAAGATAAATTTGAGTCTTTTCCACTAGCGATTATATCGAAAATTCGGTGCCATCTACCGCAAACTCTTTAACTAGCCCCAACGGGGCGCAATATCATAGCGGTGGGTGTAGCCCACCTAAAATCACATGTATATAACCTCAGCCCCAAAGGGGCGTAATATCATTCTGCATCCGTGGAAATGCCAGAGGTTAGCTCCCTTCTAGTATTCTTTTACAAGAGATTGCAACGGAATATGCAACAGTTCGTGCAGCTTCCTTATCATACTCAGATTCAGTTTCCTCGTTGTTCCGGATGTTCCGAAGGGCATCCGGTACTGCCAATAAAAATCGTTCTCCTGAACGCCTTCACTTTTTAGCAGCTAAATGAATTTCCCCCTCAGTCATTTCCTACTCCTCTCATTTGTTCTCACTCAGCCTTCAATACTGCAAGCGTCCGCCTGCGCAAACTAAAATTGTGGATATCTTAATCTCTGCCACCACCCCAATTAACCCAAATTGGCGCACTTTTTGCGGCATCAGTATAGCTTATTCTAGTCACGCATTATCCCATACCCCCAATCATTATGTCAGTACATAGCATCCCAATTCATAACAATAAATATTGCTGCACCCACCTAGGTTTGCAGTACATTACCCCAAACCCAACCGGCAAACGCACGAAAACCGGAAAAGTGAATAGTATTGATAATCAATTAGTTAAGCGTCAAAACCCATGAAATGACCGGAAACAAACCGGAAACACAGCCCCTTCGGCTGTCCCTCCGTTCCCGCTCTCTTTCTCACCCTAATAAACTCCAATATGACAAAAAAACCACAGCCCCCATCAACCTACATCCTGCAAATCTTAAAATCCAGAAATCGTGTTCCAAACAAATTCCAACCGGAAAATGCCTGCAAACCGGAAAAGTGAATAGTATTGATAATCAACGACTTAAGTGCCAAAACCCATGAAAACACCGGAAACAAACCAGAAACACAGCCACTTCGGCTGTCCCTCCACTCTCGCTCTCTTTCTCACTCTAATAAAATCCAATATGACAAAAAAACCACAGCCCCATCAACCTACATCCTGCAAATCTTAAAACCCAGAAATCGCGTTCCAAACAAATTCCAACCGGAAATTGCCTAAATACCGGAAAAATGAATAGTATTGATAATCAACGACTTATGTGCCAAAACCCATGAAAACACCGGAAACAAACCGGAAATTAAACTTAAACGCAATATGAAAATAATGGCTGTCAAAAGAAAGACTAAAATTGAGCTGTCAACTGCAATTTTAGCTGAAAAGGTAAGAGCTCATTTAATTTCGAAAGATAACACCTGCCAATAGTAGTAGTGTCGCTAGACGCATGGATTAACATAATACATAGATTTGTTTGTTTACTTTTGCGTACACAAAACAATAATTATCAAATCTGTTTGCATGAAGTATTTTGTAACATTGAGTCTTGCTCTGGCAATAGGTCTTGGGCAGAGCGCATGGGCACAACATGACCCTAAGGCGAAAGCGGTGTTGGACGGTGTAAGTAAAAAAGTAAGCAGCCTGAAAACAATGAAGGCAAACTTTGCACTAAAGCTGACCGGCGGCAAGGGTGGCAGTGTCACAGACACCAGAAAGGGGGCCCTGATGCTGAAAGGACAAAAATATCATGTGCAAATAGGCACACAAGAGATACTCTGCGACAATGCAACAGTATGGACGTACAATGCAGAGGCTAAGGAGGTACAGGTGAGTAAATACAACCCTGCTGAGCAGACAATGTCGCCAGCTAAGTTGTTTACACCTAGTTTTTTTGAGAAAGAATACAGCTACACTTACAAGGGCGAGCGCAAGGAGCAAGGTAAAAACTGTGATATTGTGGAGCTCATACCCCACGACAAGAGCAAACAACTGGCTAAAATAGAGCTAGCGGTAGACAAGGCTACGGCTATGATAGCAGGTGGTACCTACTGGGAGAAAAACGGCAACAAATACGCAATCACAATTAGTAATGTGGTGCAGAATGCAGATATACCTGATAGCAAGTTTAGCTGGAACACCAAGGAGCACGCAGGTGTAGAGGTCGTGGACCTGAGATAAACAGTCTCCGATACTAAATAACAGTTAAGTTAAATAAAAATATTATATGAGAACTGCTTCTTTAAAAGGAGGTTGTTCGCTTTTTTGTAGGAATCTATATAGCATCAAACCAGAGTTTGGTTTCGTCATTCCAGGTAGCATTGTAGTTGATCGTGAGCTCTTCGCCCGGCAATATATTACGAACTGCTTGTATGAATATTTCGTTGTTGTCGTAGTCCATATAATACTCACAGTTAGACTGATAAGAGTGGTTGTACATCGGTATCAGCCCCAGCGCCATACAGCATAGTTGCTGGCCATCAGGCTGCCACTCAAAGATATAGTTGTGCAGTATGGTTTGGTCTAGGTGCAAGCGCTCCTCATGTGTCATCACTATGACGGGTGCTGTTTCTATAATCGTTTCTGCTTTGATGGCTTTGCGAGTGAACATGCCTCTGCCTTTACCGGGGGTATGGGCGAGGTAAATGTCTGGTTTTGGCATAGGCGTAACTTGGGCGCTAGAATACTGGGTTGGTTGAATTCGGTGTAAAATAGTATTTTTAATAGTCTTTTTATATATTTACAACCCAAAGGCACTTTAGTATGAAACTGATCAGGAAAGCCTGTATTGTATTTGCGATATTGTTTGTGTTGATGCCAGATATGGTTATGGCACAATACCAGCACACTGTATCCCCATTTCTCAGCAATTTCAGAAACCTTAAGCGTTATGAAATAGGTGGAGGACTGGTGATGGCGTCGGGTAATTTTACGGGTGTAGTACGCGTAAACGGATCTAACGGGCTGTATAGAGGAGACACTACTGCCAAACGTGCTATTAGCTCTATGGGTTTTGGTGGTACTATCGGACTGGCATTGCCATTTAAGGCTACTGGTCACATAAGCTGCTGGGCTGCTACCATACATCTAGTAGGTAATATGAACACCTGGGCAGACCTGAACCAGACGTATGGTACCGATGGTAGCTACAAAGCAGACCCAACACCATTGAATGCAACTACCATGCAGATAGCTCTGCCAATAGGTATCGACTACAAGCTGGGCACAGACGCCATACTTACCAAGCGACTTCCCTTGGGGCTGGCACTAGGAGCTGGTATAATGCCACAGTTTACAATGACAACATTGCCAGATGTAAGTAG
Source organism: Flavipsychrobacter stenotrophus (assembly GCA_945902755.1). Taxonomy (GTDB): domain Bacteria; phylum Bacteroidota; class Bacteroidia; order Chitinophagales; family Chitinophagaceae; genus Nemorincola; species Nemorincola stenotropha_A. The sequence continues at coordinate 1,721 of CAMDNC010000189.1, read as the reverse complement.
CTTTGAGGCGCAATATGGATATGGTTTTACACCCTATGCCAAGCTAGATCTTTCGTTTTTTACAGCCTTTTGCTGGAAGTTGAGGTTTATGTATGCTGCAGGAAATATCAATCTGCTCGATGTGAACCGCAAAGTGGGTACTTACAATGACGGTCCGTTTACAATAAGCTCTAGCGGACACCTGATGGCATCGCTCATCATCATGCCATTCTCAGGCGGATGGAGAGAATGGGCATGGTGGAACACATATGACACGTATAACCAACACGATAAGTTTAATTAATAGTAAAGCATAAGCTGAGGCTTAGTATGCACCCTAGGTGGCGTAGCTATTGCTAAATCTGAAAAATACTCTTTGGTGGGTGAAGTATAATTTTTTTGCCAGTCGGGCGTTATACTGCTCTGCACCTTATTATTTCCCCGAATGCATGTATCAGTAGTCTTGCCCTGTTACAACCCTCAGCTAGGCTGGGAACAGGTGATATGTAAAGAGCTCGGCCTGTTTGCAAACAAAGTTGCAAAGCCTGTAGAGCTAATAGTGGTGTTGGATGGTATGACCATTGCACAGCTAGGCATGGCCCATGCCGTGGACACACTACAAAGCACAATACCCAATGTGACTATTCTGCAATATGACGACAATAAGGGTAAGGGATATGCTACCCGTAAAGGTGTGCAGGCTGCAAAGGGAGATATAGTAATATATACTGACGTAGACTTTCCGTACAACACTGATAGTATATATGAAATTTACCACCTGCTTTTGGCCGATTTGTGTGATGTGGCTGCAGGTGTAAAAGATAATGATTACTATGCCCATGTACCCTTGGTGCGCAGAATGATATCTAGGATACTCAGGTTTTTCATACGTATGTTTTTGTCCATGCCAGTTACTGACACCCAATGTGGCCTGAAAGGTATGCGTAGGAGTGCTATCGGAGTTTTTCTGTCCACGAGCATAGACAGATACCTTTTTGATTTGGAGTTTATCTACAAGTGTTTCAAGAGCGGGAAACTGCGTGTGCGAGCTGTGCCTGTGCGGTTGAGGGAAGAGATAGTATTCAGAAAGATGGATTATCGTATTTTGCTGCCAGAAATGGCGAATTTTATTCGCCTGATGCTAAACAAACAATAATGAGCAGACTGCATCGCAACTTATGGCTATTGCTAACGGTATTGGTGGCAGTGTGTGTAGCGGTATATGCGCTGTCCTTCATTGCACTGGAGCCATGGCATATACTGCCAGATATAGGTGGCGATGGTGCAAAGAATAACTTCACCTACCTCTATCATAGCACACAGGGAAAGGGGTATTGGTTTGAGGGTATGAATTACCCTTATGGTGAGCATATAGTGTATACAGATGCAATGCCTTTACTATCAGTTTTTTTTGCTTCTATTGGCAACGTGTCGGCACCTACTGCGCTCACAGTGCTATGGGTGCTTGTGAGTATCAGTGTGGTGTTGTCAATTGTTTTCATAAGTCGAATACTTTTGGAGTTTAAAGTGCCACAGTTGTCGGCTATGGTATTTGCCTGTTTGATTGGTATTTTCTCGCCTCAGCTACAGCGCATATTGGGGCACTATGCGTTATCATATGCGTGTTTTGTGCCGATGGTGTTTTACTGGACATTGCGGTATCACCGAACAGGAGCGCTGCGGTATGCAGTATGGCTGCTATTGGCTACAGGTTTGTTTGCGTTTCTACACCCCTACTATGC
>CAMDNC010000188.1 GCA_945902755.1 Flavipsychrobacter stenotrophus | reverse complement strand
GGCAGTGGCAGACATTCCCAGGCTAGAGGAACAGATAGCCGCTGGCAACTTCCAGCACCTGCTCACCTGGCTGCGCACACACATTCATGCTCATGGCCGTAGGTATGTGTCAGAGGAGCTATGTGAGCTGGTCACTGGTAAAAAACTCGATACCCAGTGTTTCATCACCTACATCATCCACAAGTACCAGCAGGTCTATGGCATTACGCCATAGCTATTAACAACAGACGTAAGGCTTTGCATTTTGTTTTTTTGCCATTTAGTTTTGTGATTTCCATTGCCCATTTCTTCATTATTTTGCGTCCATGTACACTGCAGCCCAACAAAAACAACTCCACGAGCAGGCAAAACACCTGCTCAGCACGCACGATACTTCTGCGCAGGCTATACCCCTCCTCAGAGAGGTCATCAACTATGCCGACTGGAAATACTATATCCAAAGCGAGTCTGTACTCTCCGATGCCGAGTACGATGGGCTGTACAAACAACTCCGCCTTGCAGAAGACCAGCACCCGCACCTCATCACACCCTCATCACCCACACCGCGGGTAGCCCATGGGCTCAGCGAGCGTTTCCCTGCAGTCAGTCACCTCGTGCCCATGCTTAGCCTCGATAATACTTACAATGCCGATGACCTCACCGACTGGGACCGCAAGTGCCGCGAACTGGCACAGACCGATACCATTACCTACTGTGTAGAGCCCAAGTACGATGGCGCCAGTATATCTATTGTCTACGATGCCGACCAGCTCACCCGTGGTGCCACCCGTGGCGATGGCGTTATGGGCGAAGACATCACCATCAACACCCGACAGATAAAGTCAATACCCCTCGCCGCACCCCTCAGCACCTATGGCATCAGCCAGCTCGAGGTCAGGGGCGAGGTAGTCATACACAAGCAGTTTTTCGAAGACTACAACAAGCAGCGCATAGCCGATGGACTAGCACCACTCGCCAATCCCCGCAATGCAGCCTCTGGCACCCTACGCATCCTCGACCCCTCCGAGATTCGCAAGCGTGGGCTCAATGCCATCCTTTATAGCATCAGCCACTACACCCTCGCACCCGGTGCCCCACGCCCTCAGGCCCTCAGCACCCATTACGATTCGTTGCAGTGGCTCTACCAGCTCGGCTTCCCCGCTCCTGCACAGCAAATGAAGGTCTTCACACACATAGACCAGGTCATACAATACTGTGCCGACTTCGAAGCCCAGCGCGATTCCCTGCCTTACGAGGTCGATGGACTGGTGATAAAAGTAAACGACTACGCCCTGCAAGACAAAATGGGCATGACCTCGCACCACCCACGCTGGGCAGTGGCTTACAAGTTCAAGGCACGCCAGGCTACCAGCATCCTTCGCCGGGTCGATTTTCAGGTGGGTCGTGTAGGTGCCGTTACCCCCGTTGCCAAGATCGACCCAGTGCATATTGGTGGTGTCACCGTCAGCTCCGTATCCCTGTTCAATGAAGATGTGATTCGCGAAAAAGACCTCCGCATCGGCGACACCGTTATTGTAGAGCGTGCCGGCGATGTCATACCCTACATCGTTCGTTCCCTGCCCGATCTCCGCACTGGCACAGAGCTACCCATTGTGTTCCCTACCGACTGCCCCGCCTGTAGCAGCGCCCTCGAAAAAGTGCAAGACGAAGCCGCTTGGCGCTGCATCAACATCAACTGTCCGGTGCAGGTCGTAGAGCGCATCATTCACTTTGCCAGCAAAGACGCTATGGACATCCGTAGCATGGGTAATGCCAATGTGCAGAAGTTTCACGACATGGGTCTCCTGCCCGATATACCCGGCATGTACCACATCCCCTGGCAGCAGGTAAAAGGTATGGAAGGTTTTGGCGAAAAATCCATTGCCAACCTCATACAGGCTATAGAGCAGTCTAAGACACAGCCACTCCACCGCCTCATATATGGGCTGGGCATACGGCACGTAGGCGAAACCACCGCCAAAACCCTCGCCTCAGCCGTGGCACACATCACCGATTTTTACGACTGGGACACCGAAAAGCTAACCACCCTGCCCGATATAGGCCCCAAGGTAGCCACCGCAGTAGTCGACTTTTTTGCCCGCCCCCAAAACAGGCAGATGATAGAAAAACTCGATGCCGCAGGCGTAAACCTCATCAACGACCACCGCAGCCAGCCCACCACCGACGGAGCCCTTGCCGGAAAAACTTTCCTATTCACCGGCACCCTCAGCCAATTTAAGCGCTCCGATGCCGAGCAACTCGTAGAAGCCCGTGGCGGCACCCTGCTCAGTGGTGTCAGCTCCAAGCTCCACTACCTCATAGTAGGCACCGATGCCGGCTCCAAACTCGAAAAAGCCAAAAAACTCGGCACGGTTAATATATTGACTGAGCAAGAATTTGTGGTGTTGACAGGTATGATATCGAATGAATAAGGAGTAAAACTTTTTTGTAGCCAGCTTTTGAGGCTAATTTCGGCGGGCTTTGTGTCACACTCTTGTACGGGCGGGGCAGTGAGGATAATACAATGCTAAATTCAAGCTTAAAGTATTTCTACCAACTTGCAATAAATACTAATTTACATATTTTTATTGTATTCTTGAAGATAATATAACTTGGAGTAACTTTGATTATCATTTTTCATTCTAAAAGATAATCAGAAACGTCAAGAATACTTTGCAACAAATTTTAATGATCGAACAAACATTTTCCTGAATGGCAATGTGTCCTAGATTGGAAAGTATTTCTCAATAAATATCATATTGTATAGAACACTTTCTGAATTAACAAATTGAAAATATAATGAGTGTTGAAGAACTTTATAATAGCGGACAAATAAGTGTGAGGTCATTTAATGTATGTAAAGACAATAAATTAGTAAATCTCACTTTAATACTTGAACATTTTCTATACTATAATACATTTGATGATCTTAGAAATTGCGGTAGAAAATCAAATGCTCAGTTAACTGATTTGTGTTTAAAGTATTTAAATAATCAAAACAATGATACTGTAGTAGCTGAAAAAGCTGAAAAATATCCAATTTCAAATTTCACAAGAACACAAAGAGAAATAGTAAATAGCTTTATTGAAATTAATGCAACTAATCTATCTAATAGAGGCAGAAATGCTATAATGATGTATTTAAACAGTGACTTAAAAATAAAAAACATTGGAGACAAAATACTAAACAACTACAAATTCGATTTTAACGAACTAAAAAATATTGGAATAAAAACAGCAGCTGAATTAAGATATTTTATTGACTTGATAATAGATTTTGTTGAAAAGATATCCGAGGTGAAACACGAACATGATCTAATTCTATTTAAAAACAAATTTTTTATCGAGAAAACCTTTTCCGTTACAACGATTCCATTTCAAATTCTTGAAAAGCGATCCATATTTCTATTGGTTGACTATATAATATCGAATAACTTCATGTTCGATAAAAACGTAAAAACTAACACCATTTTTAAAAAAACCTTCAATATATACATAAACAAGCAAGAGGCAACTTTAAGTAATGTAGCCGCTGAATTAAATATATCAAAAGAAAGAGTAAGACAAATAAGGACTAATTGTATGGATGATCTATTAATTAGTCTACAGTTCATAAAAAATATTGATGATGACTTGTATCAGAAATATGGCATTGACATTAATCAAGATTTTATTCGAATAGACGAAGATATAAATGAAAATATCAACAGTATTAGTGCGACTTGTTTCTCGCGAGAATTCACATCATTAATAATTTATTCCTATCTTTCCCATAAATTTGATTTAATTGGAAATAAAGAGGATATTTTACTTCCTAAACAATTCAATGCAAGAAAACGTCACAACTGGAGTAATTTCTATTTAATTAGTAAAAGTCTGAATAGTGAATTTGATTTTAACGAACTAGCCGATGATATTTTTAACAGATTAAACACTGATAGAATAGAAGAAACGTACAGTTTCAATTTCAAAAGCTATTTGATGAATTTCTTTAAGTCAAAGAATATAATTGAAGATTTTTCTCTAGTATCAAAAATTTCCAAAATTGCTGAAAAAATATTAAACATAGAATTTAGTTTAATTATTGATTTAGAAGATAATATTGTCTTTAAGAGAAATACTATAAAACAAGTTCATGAGTATGCTATAGAAGTTCTTGAAAAAATTGGTATTCCTTCAAAAATCAATGAAATATTTGAACAAATCGTAAGTGATTACCCAGAAGTAACTAAAAGTCCACAGGCGTTAAGGGGTAATTTACAAAGAACTCCAGAAATTATTTATTTTGGAAGGAGTAGCACTTATGGACTGAAGAAATGGGAACTTGAAAAAGAAGGTATAAAAGGAGGAACAATAAAGCATTTAATCTATAACTACCTAAAAGATAGTAACAAACCTATTCATGTATACGAAATATACAAATAAATCAGCAAATACAGAAAAACAACTAATCCTAAAAGTATACTAACAAATTTGAAACTTGATCCTCAAAAAGAATTCATAATATTCACTCAAAGTTTCATTGGACTTAGGGGAAAGAATTATGATTCAAAACTAACTTCATTACCTAAATTTTTAGGAAAAAAAATAAATAAGTTTATCTTGGAGAACAAATGTGATGATATGTTCATTGTAAATAATCACTTTTCTGATAAACTTGAGATAAGCAAAGAAGACATGGAATATATTATTCAGCAATTGATAGACTACAAATAACTTATAATATACTAATTACTATACATATATGAAGATAAAGGAAACAAGGTTTATCCATGAAAGTAAACTGAAAGATTTGTGCAATGAAAATGGGATAGAATATAGCTCATTAACTACGTTAATAAATTCAGTTAAAACAAAAAAATTATTAAAAAGGAACAACTATCATCAACAAACAATTAATGATATTATAGAAAATTCTACAAAATGAAATTTCAAAATATTGAAATATATAACTTTAGACAATATTACAAGTCTGTAAACATTGATCTCGATACAGATAGCGAAAAAAATATTGTTGTAATTGGTGGGCGAAATGGATACGGCAAAACTAATTTTTTGCTTTCAATTGTCTGGTGCTTGTATGGAAAAAAAATAGAAGATGTAGATGATAATTTTAAAAAAGAAATTCAAAAGGAAAAAAATTATTCGTCTTTTATGCAACAGTCAATAAATTGGACAGCTAAAAAAGATAATAAAACACAATTTTCGGTAAGCATAAAAGTAAATGATATTGAATTACCTGATTTAAGAGCATCTGCGTCAAATACGGAGTCGGTTATAATTAAAAGGTCTTTTGATGTTTCCACAATGAGTGAAAAACTATCAATAGTTGATTGTGCAACTAAAGATGAGATTTTTGTTGATGAAGATGATAAAATAAATTTCATTAATGACTATATTATTCCTATCGATGCGGCAAAATTTGTGTTTTTTGACGCTGAAAAAATTGCTGAAATAGCTAATCTTTCTATCAAGGATGAAGGCAATTTTATTAATGACGCTCTAGGAAAAATATTGGGTTTAGACATATATGAAACTTTAAAAGTTGATATTGAGGATTATATCAACAGTTTAAAAAAAGAGGTTGCATCAAAACATCTTCAGGAACAAATTATCAACAATGAAAGTGCTATCAAAATTTCAGAAAATCAAATAAATAAACTAGAAGAAGAAAATGCTGATAGATTAAAAGATATAGATGATTTAAAGAAAAGTGTACGCGAATATGATAGTTTAATTTCGCAAAAAAGTAAACGAGGTAATTCAACTTTTGACAGGAATGCAATTTTGATAGAAATTAGTAATCTAAATGCTAAAAGATTAGAGTTCATTGAACGCTTTAACGAATTAAGTGAACTTATTCCTCTGGTAATTCTCACAGGAAAACTTGAAGAAGTAAAAGAACATTTGGAGCTTC
>CAMDNC010000187.1 GCA_945902755.1 Flavipsychrobacter stenotrophus | reverse complement strand
TCAATCTTTGCATTTACATGTTCTAAAAGTTTGCTGTCGGCATCGAAATGCACTGTCCTGATCTGTACATTCATAGTTTATTCATTTTGTGGTTAAAATAATAAATCAGCCTCTCGGATGATTCTGTTTGTGAATCTGCTTTAGTTTGTCAATGTTGTTATGGGTATAAATCTGGGTTGCTGCCAGACTACTGTGCCCCAGCAAATCTTTGATAGCCTGAATATTAGCACCGTTGTTGAGCAAATCTGTGGCAAATGAATGCCGAAGTACGTGTGGACTCTTTTTTTTCATGGTAGTACACTGTGCCAGATATTTACGCACAATTCTGTATACATACATAGCATATAGCGGATCTCCGCTATCCAATACCAACAAAAAATTATGGTTACTATTTTCCAGTACTTTTTTGTCTTGCAGATATTGGCGCAAAGAATCTAATAAAGCGTCACTGACAGGCACTAATCGCTCTTTGTTGCCCTTACCTGTAATGCGCAACTGCTTCAGGCCCCACTCTACATCTCCCTCTTTGAGTATCAATAATTCGTTGCGCCTAATACCAGTAGAATACAACAACTCACATACAAGCCTCTCCGTTTGCCCGGCAAAGCCTTCTTGAAATTGTACTTCTTCCAGCAAAAATTTAGTTTCATTATCCTTTACAGCTACCGGCAGACGTTCTGGTAGTCGCTGTGCGTGTAATTTCCTTATGGGATCTTGGTTGGTAAAGCCATTCTTTCTAAGAAACTTGTAGAATGCGCTGATGCTGGATAATTTACGATTGAGCGTACCAGCGGTCATTTTGCTATCCTTCATGTCTGCCAGCCAGCTCCTGACATGAAAATGGGATACCTGATCTACTTCATTAATACCGTATGTTGCCTCCAGATAATCACCAAAGGTTTTAATATCCCTGCTGTAAGCAGTGAGTGTATGAGGAGAATAGCGTCTCTCAAACCTGAGGTGTTGTAAAAAGTCTTGTAGCCTTTTGTCTAACATAGAGTACCCGCAATTGTAAATTTAAACATTTACAAGTGCGGGTACAAATTTATTTTTAATTCCCACCTAAAAGTGGTGTTATCTCAGTATTAACTTTTATTTGTCAAGCTCTCCATTCACCATCTGAAGGCGGTAAACGGCTTTCAGAATTTCTGTTCTGCGCCTGATAGATGGCTTAGTGAAAGATTGTCTTTCGCGAAGCTGATTAAGCGTACGAGATTTCTCATACTTCTTTTTATACTTTTTCAGCGCTTTGTCAATATTTTCGCAGTCTTTTGAGTCGATTATCAGCATAATATATACCCCCTTTTGATATTTGGGAATGCGAAGGTAAACTTTTTTACTAAAACAACAAACTTATTTTGATGTATTTTTTAGTTTACTTACTTTCAGCCCAAAACCGTGTGGATATATGCTACTACCAGCAGTTTCACCCTTCGTTTTGCATCGACATCCCTGGTAATTGTAAGGCTGATGCTAAATATGTATCTTAGCGCCGTACAATACACGTCATGCCAGCCAATACAAGCCAAATAATTTATACTGGTTTCTTCAAACCGCTAGCCGACTTTGTGGTAGCTCTTACTGTGTTTGTAATACTGTCGCCTATTTTTGTAATTGTCGTTTGCTGGCTTACAATTGCCAATTCTGGTAAACCTTTCTTTTTTCAGCGAAGACCCGGCAAAAATGAAAAGATATTTAAGGTCATAAAGTTCAAAACAATGAACGACCGTAAAGACAAACATGGCAATTTGCTGCCGGATGCAGACAGACTTACACCAATAGGCCGATTTGTAAGAAAAACTTCTTTGGACGAAGTGCCCCAGCTGCTTAATGTAATTAAGGGCGATATGAGCATTGTTGGACCGAGGCCTCTATTAGAAGAATATTTGCCTTTATACAACCCCATCCAAAAATTAAGACACAACGTCAAACCAGGCATCACTGGATGGGCTCAAGTAAATGGTCGTAATGCGATATCTTGGAAGCAGAAATTCGAATATGATGTATGGTATGTAGACAATATTGGGTTTTTGCTCGATTTCAGGATACTGCTATTGACTGTTAGAAATGTAGCCAAATCAGAAGGAATAAGCTCTGGCACTTCTGTAACCATGGAAAAGTTCACTGGTAAAGAATAAATGCAAAAAAAATCCGAGCGCAAGAATGCAACTCGGATACTCAACTAAACCCAACCCCTTTATAGGTTGTCTGCTACCAGACGTATATTGACGTTATTTGACTACTTCGCCTTTCCAACTTAGTATACCACCATCCATATTGTAAATCTCAGTAAAACCCATTTCTTGCATTTGACGTACTGCTGAGCCACTACGCCCGCCAGAACGGCAATAAACGTACACTGCCTTTGTTTTGTCTAATTTGGCTATCTGTTCAGCAAAATCATTAGCGTTATAGTTTACGTTGAGCGCATTTTGCAAATGTCCTTCTGCAAATTCTTGTGGTGTACGTACGTCTACTAGTTGTGCTCCTGTACTTGCTTTTAATTTTGTGGCAAAGTCAGTTACGTTTATCGTTTGCACTGTAGCATCAGCAGTTTTCCCACTGTTCGAACTTTGGCAGGATGCCATATTTACCATCAGCACCATCGCTATTGCTGTGCTTATTGCTCTTATTATCATTTTTTGAGAAAGTTTAGATTTTTTTGCCTTTGGTTAATTACTATGTTGTTCTATTACGCCTTTCAGTTGGTTAGCAGGCACTACGCCAGACTGACGCCACAACATTTGTCCACCTTTGAACAACATTAGTGTTGGCACACCCGAGATACTGTAGGCATTTGCTAATGCTGGATTTTTGTCTACATCTATTTTCAAGATGGTAGCAGCATCCCCTATTGAGTCTTTAAGCTGTTTCAAAATAGGTGCCATCATCTTGCACGGTCCGCACCACTCTGCCGAAAAATCTACAAGCACTGGTTTGCTGTCGTTTATGATATCTGAAAATGATTTTGTTTGCATGATCTTGTCTTTTTTGATTTTGGTTATTTTATTTCTTCATATTCTACGGTCTCTACTACTGCTGCATTGGCTGGCTTGCGGACCGGAGCACAACCCTGTGTGCCACAACAGCCGGTATCTGTTACTGCCTGATAGAGAAAAAAAGTACTAAACATCCCCATGAGCCAGTCAGCACTCTGAATACCCATGACGAGCATTGCCAAACCTATTCCCAGCCTCAACAACCGCATAAAGTGCCAGTTAGTGAGTAATTTTTGTTTCAGACTGCTCATTTTTCAAATTTTTTAAGGTTGAACCAGCTACCACCATTGTGTACTTCTTTGTATCCATTAGCCTGCAGTAATGATTTTGCAGAGCTACTTCTCATACCAGATGCGCAACAAGTAATTACTGGTTTGTCTTTTTTTATTTTGCTCAACTGGCTACCCAAACTAGCCAGTGGTATGTTTAAGGAACCTTTCACGTGTCCCCCAGCATACTCAGCTGGTGTACGCACGTCTATTATTACACCACCATTTGCTATCACTGTGCCTAAGTCTACCTTGGGGCCAATACCCAGCATTTTCTTTAATAATCCAATCATTTTATTATTTTTTTAGTATTTCACTTAATTATTTTTCAAATAGTTTACACTCAGCCAAGATCCACCATCTTCGCACGCTATGCCTTGTTGTCGGAGATACATTGCAGCTTGTGCACTTCTGCCGCCAGACGCACAGCATAGAACTATATCGCTACCAGATTTGAATTCATTGATTTTTTGCGGAATCTCATTGAGCGGAATATTTATACTGCCCGCCACATGCCCGCCCATAAACTCTGCAGGTGTTCTTACGTCTACAATAGTAGTTTGTGGCGACTTTAATAAAATCGATACGTTTTTCATTTTATGTTGTTGTTATTTGTTTACTATTTTGTTTTTTGGGGTTGCTTTTTAAAAATACTGAATGCTAATGCCCCCATTATAGCGCCATACGCTACACTTATATAAGGGTTGGATGTGATGGGGCAAGTGCCTGATGCGCACCCTACAAAATACCAATACCACCATCCGACAATTGCCCCTGTAATCAACCCTAAAATTTCTAACTTATACTTTTTCATTTTCTCTATTTCTTACACAAAGGTCGCACACCGAAAAAGCTTGCTTGGGAACATTTGTAGGATAAGAAAAGCACTTTCACCAAAAGTATTGTTAAAGCACATCCAGCTTACTTCAAACTTTATTTGTTTGTTTTTGCCACAGGACAAGTACTGAGCCCAAACAGTGTGTAGAGGGGACAAAAACTAACTAGAGAAGTAGCAACAAATACACCAGCCAGCACTAGTAGTACTATGCCCAAAGTGCCTGTAACAACACCGGTAAAATATAAAACTGCTACTATTGCGGCTATCAATACCCGCACTAAACGATCGGCAATACCCATGTTTTTTTTCATAACTGTAATGTGTGTTTTTAAAGATTACAGTACAAATATCTAACATACCCAACTACCAAATGGGAACAATTGTTACACAGTAAAAAAATATTTTATCAGAACAATTCGATAGTGTTTCTACCCAATTTTAGTATATTTTTCTGTTCCATGGTGCGCAGTAGCCTGCTCACCGCCTCGCGGTGCGTGTGCAATTCATCTGCTATGTTTTGGTGGGTGATATAAAGTGCCTTAGTACCTGCAGCCCTTGCGCGCTCTTGCAGGTAATGCAGTACTTGTTTGTCCATGTTACTGAACGCTATCAGGTCTATAACATCCAGTAACTCGGTAAAACGCTGACTATACGTATTGTTTACAAAAGCTTTCCATTCGGGGTACTTAAACAATTCGTCTACCATATTTACTGGCACCTGCATTATTTCGGCATCTTCTTCTACTATTGCTTTGATGCTGCTTTTTTTGCGCCCCTGACAACAGTTGATAGCCATGGCGCAACTCTGCCCAGGGTACAAATGATATAAAAATACCTCCCTGCCCTCATCATTTTGGCGCACTATACGTAGCACACCTTTCAGCACCACAGGCACAAAAAGCACCTCATCGCCCGGCGACATCATGATAGTGTCTCTTGGTATCTGTTTGGTGCGTGCGTAACGGTTTAACTCGGCCGCCAACAATGGATCTGTAAAAATGGGATGTATCATAGAGGGTAGAGATAAATTCTATTGTTAAAAAAATTACTTATTCATAAGCCCGTCGCAAATATTACCTGCAATGGCAGGTCCTTCATACACAAAGCCAGTGTATACCTGCACCAGCACTGCACCAGCATCTAATTTTTCTTTTGCATCAGCAGCAGTAAATATCCCTCCAGAAGCTATAATAGGAATACTTCCCTTACTGTGTGTGTGGAGGTATTTAACCACTTCTGTGGCTCGGTGACGCAATGGTGCACCACTTAGCCCACCCATACCTATTGCATCAACATCAGCCTTGGGTGTTGCCAGCCCCTCTCTGCTAATAGTAGTGTTGGACGATACTATTCCATCTATACCAGAAGTGCGCACTATATCTATTATGTCATCCAGTTGTTCATTGGTAAGGTCGGGTGCTATTTTCAGCAACAGTGGCTTATTGCCTGCTTTTTGTCTGTTCAGATGCTGCAATCTGTTCAGCAGTTGTGTTAGCGGCTCTTTCTCTTGCAGTGCACGCAAGCCAGGAGTGTTGGGGCTACTTACATTCACTACAAAGTAATCAACTACATCATACAACTGGAGGAAGCACTTTTCGTAGTCATCTGCCGCTTGTTCATTAGGGGTATCTTTGTTTTTACCTATGTTGCCCCCTATTATTATAGGTTCCTTTCTGTTGCGCAGCCTAGCTACTGCCTCAGCCACACCACCATTATTAAAACCCATTCGGTTGATTAATGCTTGGTCAGCTGGCAAACGAAACAAACGAGGCAGTGGATTTCCCGGCTGTGGACGAGGCGTA
>CAMDNC010000186.1 GCA_945902755.1 Flavipsychrobacter stenotrophus | reverse complement strand
ACTAAGTACATAAGGCAACATCAGTTTACAAAAGCGGCTGTGATGTTACAAAAAGTACCGGACTCCTTGCTTCGCCCTTGGGTACTGCCAGATGTGTTGGTAAGTCATATTTCTGAGCGCAGCGAGTGGAACAAATCGGATAGTGGTGTGCAGTACAACAAACTAACACTGGCACGCCGCATGGCAGATTTGCAAGCCAAACTTGACGAAAACCCCAAAGATGCAAGAGCCGCTTATCAGTATGCCAATGGGTTGTATAGCATCAGTTATTATGGCAAGGGAGTACATGCACACAGCTATTATCGGTCCTCATCAGATTATCGTGGTTACTACCAAAGCAAAGAAAGAAAAAACATAAGTAAGCAAGACAAAGAATTCTTTGGGCTGGGCGAAGCTGAACGCTATTACAAACTGGCTTTCGAAAACAGTACCGACCCTGAGGTGAAAGCCCGTTGTTTGTTTATGGCGGCTAAGTGCTGGCAAAAAAACTGCCCCGTTAATGACTCACTGGAATACTACAGTATCGACCCCAACATGTACTACGTCAACGCTCTTAAAAACCCTTATTTTGCCAGTCTGAAAAAAGTCTATAGTAGCACGGCCTTCTTCAAAAACGCTGAAGAAAATTGCAGCTACCTACACGATTATGTCTGGAAGAAATAGTAAGACCTTTATTTAGCAGGAGTGTGTTTTGTGATAGCCATAGATATGGGCGTCAAACTCTGTAAATAATCATAAATGGCTGAAAGGTCGGTAGGTGTCATAGTGCCATACATAGTCCATGGCATTATGGTATTCACTGCACCATTAGCTACAGTGTGTGGCACGTACCCCGAATCGGCATATGCCCTGAATCTGTTTACAAACATTTCTTTGGTCCAGTCGCCTATACCGGTCTTTTTATCGGGGGTTATGTTACTAGACTGTATTTCCGATCCATCAGGCATTTTGAAGGCTCGTCCACCTGCATACTCCAGCTCTTTTATTATTATCCCTTTTTTGGCTTTTGTATGGCACTCGTTGCATCCTGCGGCATTCACCAGGTAAGCTCCGTAGGCTATTGGGTTGCTAGCATCGGGTCGTTTTTCAGGACTAGCCTTTTTTGGTATTGTGTTGATGATGATATTCATCGGAAAATCAGATACAGATTCAGGCACACTATTTTCTATCGGTGTTATCGACCGCAGATAAGCTATGATGCTGTAGATATCTTCAATATCCATTTTGGCATAGTGCGTGTACGGCATTACTGGAAACATAGCCCTCCCTTCTTTCGTAACTCCAGTTGTTATCACCCGGTATAGCTCTCCATCAGTATATCTGCTTATACCCGCAGGTGTAATGTTTCGGGAATAATACTCGCCCGGGAAGCCAAATTTTCTGTCAAACTTTTCACCTCCTTTACCCAAGGTGCCTGACACTAACGGGCCTGAGAATTTTGTCCAGTCGCGAGTAGAATGACAGTCCATGCAGCTTGCTACACTATTGGCCAGATAATTACCCCTAGCTATTCTTTCGGGAGATTTTGATATGTTGAGCGATGGTGCTGCTCCTACATTGGGCAGCGAAGTAGTGGCGTATACTATTAGCGCACCCACTATTACTAGCACCAACAACAAAAGGTAGGCAGTAATTTTTAGTAGCTTTTTCATTTTAATGAACCCCGTTTTTAGTTACAAAATACCAGCCTCACTAAAACTGCTTCCTCTATCGTAAAAGTATAAATTTTAATAACATTCCCAAATACGTCCTTACATATTTCCTGTCAGGTCGTATATCTTCTGAATATCCTTTAGCTTTTCTGTAAAGTTGATTTTCAAATCAATCAGCTCACCAGTCTCCAAACTAAAAACCCATCCATGAACGGTAGGAAACTTTTTATCCAGATAGCTCTTTTGCACCACTGCAGTTTTTATCACGTTTATGGCTTGTTCTTGCACATTCAACTCCACCAGTTTGTTATACCTATCGTGTTCGTTTTTTATGCCGTCCAGTTCCGCTTGGTGCAACCTGTATACGTCTCTTATGTTGCGCAACCAAGGGTTGAGAAGCCCCATGTCTTTGGGTTGCATAGCGGCCTTTACTCCTCCGCAGTTGTAGTGCCCGCATACTATTATGTGCTGCACACCTAGGTGAGCCACTGCATACTCTATCACAGCCATTACATTCAGGTCGTTGTTGGCCACTATATTGGCTATGTTGCGGTGCACAAAGACCTCACCGGGGTCTAGGCCCATAATTTCGTTGGCAGATACACGGCTATCAGAGCAGCCTATGTACAGGTATTCAGGAGTATGATCTGTTGCCAGCTTCTCAAAAAAGTCAGCATCTTTCGCCTTCATAGAGGCTATCCATGTTCTGTTATTCTCAAACAATTGTTTGTACGGAGTCATTACTAATAATTATCTAAGCATCTTTTTAATTCCCCCAATCCCCAAACTTCACATCAATTCTTCAATAGTACATAAGCATTCAGCGAAGTTGCTATACACAGCCAAACCAGATAGGGCAACATTAATACACCCTGTAAAGTAGCCTTTCTGAAACCCCACACTGTAAATATGGCTACAGTTCCCGTCAGTAACAATATCATCACCAGCGCTGGTAACGCGTAATGCCACCTGAAAAATACAGGATTCCACAGCACATTCAGCAGAAACTGAACCGAAAATAAACCATAAAACTCTTTAGTATTTACAGCTCCCTTGGTGTATTGGTACAAAAAAATACTGAAACAAACCATTATGGTAGTCCATGCCGCACCAAAAACCCAGCCCGGTGGTGTCCATGGGGCTTTGTTTACTGCCTGATACCATTCATTAGTAGCAGGATTGCCTATCATAGCACTACCTAGTGCCAATGCCCCGAAGTTTATCAACAAAAACAATATAAGTCTGCCCATCTATACCCAATTTTATCGGTGAAAACGAAGCTAAGCAAATATTTGAAGGATTTTAATTAAAATAAAGGTTTCTCAAACACCGTATATCTGCTATTTTTACGCTCGTTATAAAAAACTACGGTCAATGAAATTAGTAACCTATTCTCAAAACGGCACAGAACAGCTTGCCTTTTGCATCAATAATAAGTTGTACAATACCACAGCTGCCGATATTAGTTTGCCAGCTACTATGAAACAACTACTCAATGGCTGGGAACAATATATAGCTGCAATGCATAGTGCAGATACTGCCATTAAGAACGGTAATATTAATTTACCATCTGTCGATTTCGACACCGCACATGTGTTGGCACCAGTGCCGCAGCCTACCTCTTGCCGCGATGGGTATGCCTTTAGGCAGCACGTAGCTGCCGCTCGCCGTAACCGTAAAGTGGATATGATAGCAGAATTTGACCAATACCCTATTTTCTACTTCACCAATCATAATGCCATTCAGGGCCCTGGTCCCATACCTTGTATGCCCGACCACTTTAAGCGGCTCGACTTTGAACTGGAAGCAGCTATCGTTATCTGCAAAAAAGGCAGAAACATCACTGCTGCTGAGGCAGATGACTATATAGGTGGCTACATGATAATGAATGACATGAGCGCACGTACGCTGCAAATGGAAGAAATGCTGCTGAATCTAGGCCCGGCTAAAGGCAAAGATTTCAGCACTGTTATTGGCCCTATGCTGGTAACCCCCGACGAACTGGAACCCTACAAAATACCCGCCAAACCCAACCATACTGGCAATAACTACAACCTGCGCATGACCTGCACCGTTAACGGCGTACAAGTTAGCGAAGGAAACATGGGTGACATGGACTGGACATTTGCCGAAATAGTAGAACGCTGCGCCTACGGCGTAGACATTCTGCCAGGCGATGTGATAGGCAGCGGCACGGTGGGTACTGGCTGTTTTCTGGAGTTGAATGGCACCGGAAAACTAAATGACCCCAACTACAAAGAACAGTGGTTGCAAGATGGCGATGTGGTAGAAATGACCATAGATGGTCTGGGACACCTTAGCAATACCATAGTAGCCGAAAAAACCGACTGGAGCATACTGAACCTGAAAAAGTAACACATGACAATTGACCAACACACTACAGTAGGTATTATAGGCTCTGGCGCCATGGGGGCAGGCATAGCACAGGTAGCTGCTATGGCAGGGCACAATGTAGTAGTCTATGACAACAATGCCGCAGCACTTAGCAAGGCGCAGTCGATGCTGGCTGCTACGCTGCAAAAACTTGAAGAAAAAGGCAAAATAGCTTCTGCGGCAGATATACTCGGTCGTTTCAGGTTTGCAGAACATCTTACAGCGTTTGAGGAGTGCGGACTAGTAATAGAGGCCATAGTAGAGCGGCTGGATGTAAAAAAAGCAGTATTTGCCGAGGCTGAAAAGGTAGTGAGTAGCACCTGTATACTGGCCACTAATACTTCTTCGCTTTCGGTGACCTCTATTGCTGCTGCTTGTAGCATACCATCGCGGGTGATGGGGTTGCACTTTTTCAATCCTGCACCATTAATGGCGCTGGTAGAGGTGATACCCGCTATACAGACAGATGCTGCACTCATACCCATTGCCACCACTCTTATGCAGGCATGGGGCAAAACACCCGTTACAGCTAAGGATACTCCTGGTTTTATTGTAAACAGGGTTGCACGTCCGTTTTATGGCGAGGCGATACGCATATATGAAGAAGGCATTGCAGATATTGCTACCATCGACTGGGCTATGACCGAAATAGGCGGTTTCAAAATGGGTCCTTTTGCCCTTACCGATTATATAGGCCATGATGTGAACTATGTAGTTACTGAAACTGTTTTTCAGTCCTTCTTTTACGACCCTCGTTATAAGCCATCCTTTTCGCAAAAGCGCCTGTTGGAGGCTGGTTGGCTAGGCCGCAAAACAGGCAGAGGTTTTTACGATTATGCTGCAACAGCTGCTGCACCTACCCCAAATAAAGACGTGGAGTTGGGTAAAATGATGGTAGATCGTATAGTGGCTATGCTCATCAACGAGGCTGTAGATGCCCTGCACCTGGGTGTGGCCAACATGGAAGATCTGGAGACAGCAATGACTAAGGGTGTGAACTACCCCAAGGGCTTGCTGGCATGGTGCAATGATGAGGGTACGGGCAAATGGCTAGGCATTTTAGACAATTTATACCAACAATATCACGAAGACAGGTACCGTGCGAGTGTTTTATTGAGAAAACAAGCTATGAAAAATAAAAATTTTGTTTAATTTTCGGTGATGAAATCAATCCTTCTGGCTCTTTTACTATCCATTACTGCGTTCAGGGGCTATTCTCAGAGGAATAATATAGTGGGTATTTTTGCTGGTGGTGGCATTGCTACCAGTAGCAACTACGACGTTTCTCTGTCGGGCGGGCTAGATATTGCCCGTGGTGTAGCACTCCGTTCTTTTGTGGGTGTGGAGCTCTTCTACCAGCAGTTTTCGCTCCTGTATGACAATGAGGCGCTTGGTGCAAAAAATGCTACCGGGTCTGCTGGCGAAATCCTTCGCCACAAAAGTGCTTATGCTTTTATAGCTCCCAAATTTAGGTTTTGTGCTGGCCGTCATAAAAATGTTCACTTTTATTTTAATGCAGGTATTGGTATGAATATGGGCGGCTACGACTCGCTGCGCCGCTTTAGCAGTGTGCCTACACCTGGTGGTTTTATACGCGCCGATACTACTATCGATCAGTCTAAGAACATTAACAGCATGGTGCTACGCATAGGTGCGGGTTGTACACAGTACATGGCTATTGGTCGTCATTGGAGATTTACACTTACTGAAGATTTTGGCTTCCTACCGGGTAGCCTCACCAAAACCAGCGACTACACAGACGTAAGCAGAACCTCTTACAGCCCTAACAAGCTCAATCCTACTTATGTTTCCATACGTTTAGGTATTTCTCGCACCCGCTTTCCATAGTTGCGCACTTTTACACCATTACTGTTATGACCAGACTTTTCGTTACCCTTCTTTTATGCCTTAGTAGCATATGTGGCTCGGCACAGGGTATGTTTGGTATACAG
>CAMDNC010000185.1 GCA_945902755.1 Flavipsychrobacter stenotrophus | reverse complement strand
TGCCGAGGCTATTGGGTTGACTCGTATCAGAGCCAAATCTCCACGTTTCAATAGCTGGTTAAAAACAATAGAAAAACTATAATATACATTCAGCTAAGCGCAATATAATCTATCCGTCCTCGGTGAGTCTCCTCACTTTTTCTGCGGGGGACTCGCCGACGTCAGGGCTATGAAGTTGCAACCATCTCCCACCACCATTTGTCCTATTTCCTCACCAACAGCCCCATATCTCCACCCAAAGAACTTCCATAATGTTGTGCCAGCAAAAGACCCGTTCCCTACACCACCATTATTTCACTCAAAATCCAACACCGCTATCACAGGTAAATGATCACTGATAGCCAGCCAAACTGTTTCAGACCCAATCTCAAAGTCTGTAACATTGGGGAATCTATTCTTACTCGCAAATATGTAGTCTATGTGGTAGGGCTTTTTTAAGTTCCGTTGTAAGTAGAATGTTGGGTGTGGTTCTTCACCTTGGCCCACTTTATATTGTTCATGATACAAACTAACAACACCAATCTCCGAGAGCTCCCTAACCACCTCGCTGTGATTACACTCTCTATGTTTTGTATCCCATATCTTGTTGCTATTGAAATCACCCACTATAACGGTGTCTTCCATTTTCCCCTTATGTAACCGGAGATACTTCCAAAATTGACCAATGTATCTATAAGTAACTGAGTTATTTCGCTGTGTCCATACAGCAATGAGGTCAAAACTGTTATTGATTCTTGCCGATATAAAGTGTTTGGTGCCGTCGGCGTCCCAGTTATTATTAGATAACTGTATGCCATCCTTGCAGAAAATACCCATTCCTTTGTGCTTAGAGTCCCCTATCCATATATAGTTCCCTGCCCAGTTTTTATACCTCACATCAGCGCATTGCATAGGGTCTTCACACTCCTGAATCACCATTATATCAGCATCCATAGCAGCCAATGCCAGATACTTATTTCTAAAAGCACCATTACAATTCCAGGTTACTATCTTCATTACGCTCAAATTGTAAATAAAGATAGCTTGGAATCCGCTATTGTGTTGTTTATTAGAATACCATCTGGCCCAACCCAATAGGGTAATCTATGCTATACACAATTGTGTTTAGTTCAGTATTGCCTTTTATTATAATCCTCCTTATAACTACTGCTCATTTACTTTAGCAATGGAAAAATGAAATTCAGCGCCTTGACCTTCTTCAGATTTCACATGAATTTCGCCGCCCGTTTTTTCTACAATTTTCTTTACCGTAGCCAAGCCTATTCCATTGCCTTTATTGCCGTATCGATCACTAATAGAGACTGTCTGAAATAAATTAAAAATTACACTTTGGTCCTTTTTAGCTATTCCGGGTCCATTGTCTTTTACCATAAACAAATAATGGGTTGAGTTTTCGGAAATATAAAGTTCGATTTCTGCTATTTTTTTATTGCTATACTTCAACGAATTTGTAAACAAATTGATCAGTATCTGATCAAGTATTACTGGATAGGTTTCAATGCTTGTTAATTGTGTGATTAACGAGATTTTCAGATTATCCTTATTGCCAATTAATTCAGTGAGATCTTTTACCAGTTTATTTAAATCTATTGTAGACTTTGTCAATAAACTCAAATTATTAATTTTTGAAAACTCCAATAAGCCGTCAATCAGGGATTTTAACCGCTGCCCCGACTTTTCAATTAAATCAATAATTAGTCTTCCATCTGCATCTATTTGTGAAGCATACATTGCAGAAAAAAAATTAGCGGAACCAATAATGTTGTTTAGTGGGGATTTTAAGTCATGCGCAGCAACAGAAGCAAATTTGTCTAGTTCATCATTCTTTTGTAACAATTGAACCCTTAATTCTTCCTGTTTACTAATGCTTTTCTTATAGTTAAGCAGGTTCATAATCTGCTTAGAAATTGTTTTAAGTGATCTAATTTGTTTATCACTTAATATTCGTGGAGTATGGTCAATTACACAGAGTGTTCCCAACGGAAGATCTTCATCGCTTTTCAACAAAACACCAGCATAGAATATTACATTCGGGTAGCTTGTAACCAATGGATTATCAAAAAAACGGGTGTCTGTTCTTGCATCCTCTATAACGAATAAATCATTTATTTCGTTAATGGCGTGTGCGCAAAATGCTATATCACGACGGGTCTCATTTACATCCAGACCCACTTTAGATTTAAACCACTGTCTGTTTTCATCTATTAGGCTAACAAGAGTAATTGGAGTTTCGCAAATCTCTGAGGCAAGTTGAGTTAGATTGTCTATTTCTTCCTCAGTTTCAGTATCTAATACTAAATATGATTTTAAGCTCTTTATGCGTTGCGACTCATTTTTATGAATACTCGGTATCTGCATGTTTCCTTGTTTGGGTATCTTATGATGGTTTACATCTTTGTGTCCGGCGGGCTTTAAAACCCTCCATTGTCTGCATCCACTTAACTAGTTGCTGAAGTGCTGCATTTTTTCTTGCTTGTATGAAAAAGATAACTTTCAGAAAAGCAGGCAAAATCACAAGCAGCTTCAGTGGCTTCATATAATCATACTGCATGAGTTATAATTTACCGTCCACTCACCCGCCCTGTACAAATGCTATATTACTATCAATACGATAAATTTTTATGAAATTAATCATACTAATACTAAAAACAAAAAAACAATATTAGCGGGGCGATTTTGCTGATCTTCACTTTCGGCAAGTATTTTTCACTTGCCAAAAATTCACATCTCAAAATGTGGATATCTTAATCCCTGCCACTACCCATATTGGCTGAAGTTGGCGCACTTTTTGCGGCATCAGTAGGGCGTAGTCTATTTATCCATTACCCTATAAACCCCCTCACTCATTATGACAGCATTTAATCTTCCAATCTTTAAAATAAACATTACCACACTCACCATTGTGCCTCACCTCACCACATAAAACCACCAGAAACACAATGCAAACCGGAAAAGTGAATAGTATTGATAATCAACAACTTATCTACCAAAACATAGGTAAACACCGGAAACAAACCAGCAATACCAGAAATGAACGATAAACCAAATATGAAAGCAAAACCACAGCATCCTGCGACCCGCATCCTGTAAATCTTAAAATCTCGTAATCGTGTTCAAGAAAAAACACCACCGTCAAATGCTTGCAAACCTTTTAGTAGCCACAGCTTTATGCGAAGGCTACCGGAAAAATGAATAGCATTGATAATCAATGAGTTAACCCCAAAAACACATGAAAACACCGGAAACAAACCGGAAATTAAAAACAAACCATATATGATAACAAAACAGGATACCAACCCACATCATCAGCATCAAAAGAATCAGATAAATCAGTGGTTCAGACAAACGAACCCCACCGGAAAATGCATGCAAACCGGAAAAATGAATAGCATTGATAATCAATGAGTTAACCCCAAAAACACATGAAAACACCGGAAACAAACCAGAAACACAGCCCCTTCGGCCGTCCCTCCTCTCCGGCTCTCTTTCTCGCACTAATAAACCCAAAATGCCAAGTTATAACTACAAAAAACAACCTAACATGCCTACATCCCATTATAAAGTCTTGTATCTGTGTATATCAGTTACATAACTAACATTCCAGGTATAATCTACTATATCTATCTTGTTGTCTTCGGTCATGAATTTCAATCGACTGCTCAAATTCTTTTGTTTAGGACCATTATTGAAAATAAACTTTTCATAAATAGACCCTGTAGAGTCAGCACCAGACAAGTAGGTAGTAGCATACATTAATTCGCTATACAGCACCACCGCATTCGCTAGGGTATCGGGGTTTTCTCGGGTGGTATGCAGCATATTGTGTTCGTAGATGTAGTGCCAGTGGCGCTCTTTATCTATCTGCTTTTTGTTCAATTCGCCCCATTTGCTCGTGGCGCCTGGCACACCATAATAGGTAGTATTATACCTCACCCAAATCAACAAATTGCGCTGTTTTTTATACGTTAGGAAATTTTCATTCTTTGCGTACACCACTTCCGAGTCGTTGCTACTAGCATATGTATACAGCACCTGCGTATCAGCGCCCCAGTTTATCTCGCTTCTTACCTCTATTTCAGTGTCAGACACCACCCGTAATACATCTGCGATAGTCACCATATAGCTCGAATCCTTACCATCAGCACCAGTCGTTACACCCCTGCTATGCCACATGTAGCCACCTTCCAGTAGTTGGGTAGGCAGGTCTTTAGGAACTGATGGTGTCGTTGGCGCAGCGTCAGTATTGCTCATTTTTTTGCAGCCTATGGCCATCATTATTGCAGCAACCATTACCATTGTTCGAACAAAAAGTACTTTCATTAGACGATTGTTAAGAAAATACAAATACAAATTTTGTGCCAGACAATTTTATATCCGTATGCCCAACATAAAACCGATCTATTACCGCCGAATATATTATGTAAACTTGAAAATTCATTTCGCAAAAAACAAAAAATCGCTCTCCCGAGCGATTCTGATTTTTGTGGAGAATACCGGATTCGAACCGGTCACCTCTTGCATGCCATGCAAGCGCTCTACCAAATGAGCTAATTCCCCTGCTCACTATGAGTGCAAATATAGTAGCTTTGAAGGATTATTTTTCGTAACTTCATTAAAAAAATAGGTGACTGATGAAAGAAGGAATTTGGCAGCAGGTACTCACATACTTCTACCTGCGCAAACGTGATGAAAGCGAACCTAGAAACATGAACATCAAGTTTATGCATGGCATGAACAGAATCTCTCTGTTCATGTTTCTTATAGCCGTAGTAATAATGATTGTAAGATTAATACGCCATTAGATCTACGCCAAAGGCAACTGAATGTGAAACACAGACCCAAGGGGTGTATTGTCTGTTACAGTGATACGCCCTCTGTGTTGTTCCACTATTTTACTACTTAGGTACAGTCCCAGTCCGGTACCCTTTGTTTTGCGGGTATCCTCATTACCAATTCTATAAAACTTCTCAAATATCCTGCGTTTTTCACCGTCGGGTATCCCGGGTCCCTCATCGGCTATGCTCAGCACCACCATGGGTGGTTTGTGTGCCAGCGTTATGGTTATGGGTTGCGATGCAGGGGTATATTTTATGGCATTCTCTAGCAGATTGCTGATAGCTATTCGCAGCATAGGTGCGTCTCCCACCACCTTGCAGCCAGCAGCTATCTCTTCCTGAAACCTCCTCGAGTACCGCAATGCTATCTCTGCCACCATCTCTTCTGCCAATGCCGACAGGCTAAATATCTCCATAGCAGGCTTGTACTGCCTACCCTCTATCTGCGACGTAAACAACATATTGTTGCATAGGTCATTAAGCCGGTTCGACTCACTAATGCATCGGTCTATAAGTAGTTTCCGTTTTTCCTCGTTCAGTTGGTGTTTTTCCAGTGTTTGCAGGTTCAGCTTAATAGCTGCCACCGGCGATTTTAGCTCATGCGTTACTGCTAGCATAAAGTTGTTTTGCTGCTTAGACACCATCATTCTGCGCGTAAACGACCCATATACTACTGCTGCTCCTATTAGTATTACTATCAGAAACGTAGCACCCTCGCCCACATACTGCATCGTTCTCGATTTCAGTTTTTGGTTCAGCATGTCCATTTCATGCTTGTATATGTTAGGCAATCGGGTGCTGTCCACCTGATTTCTCAATGTTATCACCTCTTGGGCATATATACGGCCGCTCTGCTTTTGAAGGTTAATTTCCCAAAACACCAATGCAGCAATGATATAAACCAGTATCAAAATGTATAGAGAAGTGAAAACGCGCATATTTTTGTGGTGTATTTAGTACTAACTGTGGGCATCTAATGCCCGTTTGTAGATTTGTATCGTGTTTTCCAATCCGTAATACAACGCATCTGCTATTAGCGCATGACCTATGGATACTTCCAGCAAACCCTGTATGCGACTTGCAAAGTAGCCAAGATTGTCCCTGTCCAAATCATGCCCAGCATTAACGCCTAGCCCATGAGCCATAGCGGTTGCTGCAGCAGCTACATATGGTGCTACGGCAGCCTGTGGATTAGTGGTATACAATCGGGCATAGTTTTCAGT
>CAMDNC010000184.1 GCA_945902755.1 Flavipsychrobacter stenotrophus | reverse complement strand
TGGAACTGTTGGCGGAACATGGGCTGTATCTAATGCAAGTGTGGCAGGATTGGTGACAGGTGGAACGGTTTCTGGTATATCAGCAGGTACGTCAATAGTGAGTTACACCAATTCTTTTGGGTGTGGTACATCAACTGTAGTTACTGTACAACCAGTTCCGGGTGCAAACGTTGGCACGACTGAAATTTGTGTCGGTCAAACGACACTACTGAGCAATAGTACAGGAAGTGGTACATGGAGTACAACCGATTATGCTAAAGTGAGTGTAAATGCAACGACCGGACTAGTAACGGGAATCAATGTAGGTACAGCAGCAGTTACCTATCGTATAACACCAACGTGTGCTAGTGTGAGTATCATAACGATTTTACCTGGAGTTTCTGCAATTGGAGGTCCGAACTCTTTGTGTATTGGAGCTGTTCAGCCATATACTAACACTACCACTGGTGGCACATGGACAAGCAGTAACGCATCAGTAGCCACAATTGGAACTACGGGTATTGTTACAGCAGTAGGTATGGGTACCACTACCTTAACGTATGCAACGAGCCTATGTAGTACAACCAAGGTAGTAACTGTCAATTGTACATCACGTCCTATAGAAGAGGTAAATGAGGTAGCTGTTATTTCAGTTTATCCAAATCCGATTTCAGGCAATATATTTACTGTACAAACTAACGTTTCAGGAACGTTAACTTTGATAGCAGTAGACGGAAAAGTGATTAACAGATATGAATTGTCAGTTGGAAATACTATGCTGTCGATACCTGATGCAGCGTCATCGGGTGTTTATCTAGCGAGGTTTGTTGATGAAAAAGGAGAGGCAAAATCTTTCCGTTTGGTTGTCAATAAATAGTATATTTTCAGTTCGATTGCAACTAATGGCTGTCCTACAATACGTGGACAGCCATTGGTTTTTTTTAATAATCTACCTTTCTATTAGTAAAACATTTTTACTATAAATTGTTATCAAAACTGATTGCAATTGTGTTAGAATTGTGGCAATTCTACTTTATTTAACTTTACTGTTTCTCAGTTTCTGAGTAGCTTTATAGAAAACATTGTCATGAGCACACAAAAATCTATTGCCGGTGGTTCTTTTCTTGTTCAGGAATCTGATGCCCTCAACGTTTTTATACCCGAAGACTTTAGCGAAGAGCAGCGAATGATTATTCAAATGTGCGACGAGTTTCTTGACAAAGAAGTGTATCCTCACCTAACTGATATTGACCTTCAAAAGGATAATATTATGCCTAAATTGCTTGATAAAGCTGGTGAATTAGGTTTGTTAGGTGCTGCTTTTCCTGAGCAATATGGAGGTCTAGGCAAAGATTTTGTGACAGCTACGCTAGTAAATGAGTCTTTGGGTGCTGGTCATTCTTTTGCAGTAGCAATGGCTGCTCATAACGGCATAGGTTCATTGCCAATACTATATTTTGGGACTGAAGAACAGAAAGAGAAATATATTCCAAAGCTGGCTACGGGTGAAATGAAGGGAGCTTATGCGCTCACCGAACCCGGATCAGGCTCAGATGCATTAGCTGCCAAAACTACTGCTACACTTTCTGATGATGGCACTTCCTATGTTATTAATGGACAAAAAATTTGGATAACTAACGGTGGTTTTGCCGATGTATTTACAGTATTTGCCAAGGTAGGTGGCGACAAGTTTAGTGCGATTATTGTGGAGCGGAATACCCCAGGTTTAAGTTTTGGTGAGGAGGAGCATAAAATGGGTATAAAAGGTAGCAGTACAAGACAGTTGTTTTTTGAAGATTGTATTGTTCCTGCTACTAATCTGCTGGGAGAGATAGGAAAAGGGCACGTCATAGCTTTCAATATACTGAATATTGGCAGGCTGAAATTATGCGCAGCTGCTAATGGCGGGGCAAAAAGAGCAATAAAAACCGCTTTAAATTATGCTACAACCAGACAGCAGTTTAATGTGCCCATTTCTTCATTCGGTGCGATTCAGTACAAACTTGCTGAAATGGTAATACGTGTTTTTGCAGCCGATACAGCGTTGTATAGAACTGCCAGTTGGATAGACTTGAAGGAAAAGGAATTGACGGCTGACGGTAATAAAGGGGCGCTGCTTGGGGCTGCAGAGGAGTATGCAATAGAGTGTGCCATGTTGAAGGTTTTGGGCTCTGAGGCACTGGATTATGTAGTTGATGAAGGGGTACAAATACATGGAGGCAATGGATACTCTGACGAGTACAATATTTCGAGGGCGTATAGAGATAGTAGGATAAACAGAATATTTGAAGGTACGAATGAGATCAATAGATTGTTGATAATGGATATGTACCTTAAAAGAGCCATGAAAGGGCGTATCAATATTATGGGACCTGCTATGGAAGTGCAAAAGGAGTTGATGAGTATCCCTGATTTTTCTGAAGACAACACGCCATTTGCAGTAGAACTAAAAGTTGTGGCTAATTTCAAAAAAGCGATTTTGATGTGCGCTGGTGCTGCTGCTCAGCAGTTGATGATGCAGTTGGAACAGGAACAAGAAATACTGATGTATATAGCAGATATGGCTATAGATACTTTTCAGGCAGAAAGTTTGGTGCTACGGGCTATTAAGATGAATGCCCATGAACATAAAAACCAACAACTTGCCGCTGATATAGCTCGTACCTTTATTGCTGATGCGGCTGATCGTATAAGCCACGCTGGCAGAAATGCTATCAATGCTTTTGCTGAAGGAGATACGCAGCGAATGATGTTGCTGGGAATAAAAAGATTTACTAAAACAGCCAGTTACAATACTAAGGAAGCACGTAGGCGCATTGCACAAAGATTGATAGAAGAGGGTAGTTATAATTTTTAGGCAGATATATGTTTGCATCGTTGTTAGTATGCTTTTTGTCAAAAATGAATAAAAGTAAGAGTGTGTGTAGGTTTTTGTCGGAATTATTCCGACATTAGCTGCTATTTAGATAATTATAGCGGTTCAATACTGTAATATATGAAGCACAAAATACTCCGTACCATTGCCTTACTTATACTAATGACCCATATAAGCAGTTGTTACATGGGCACTTGGAGGAGATATGGACACAAAAGCCATTATGTGCACAAAAAGAAATATCCGTCTTTTCACAAGCACAGAAACAGAGACTGGTAATCTAGCTAGTTACCCATTGTTGGGTAGCTAATATGTTTATTTTGTCAGTTGTAGCCTATGGTTTTTTACTAGTATCGCATTATGAATAGACTTTGTTTTTCGGCTACTATTTTGCTGTGTACGGTGTTTTCGGCTGGTGCGGTGTTTCATATTTTAGTTTTGTTAGGGTATGTTCCTACCACTATTGTATGGGGTGGCAGGTTCTCGAATACCAGTGACATTTATCAATTAGAGGTTGTTTCGTTAGTGCTTAATGTCCTATTGTTGCTCTTTACTCTTAGTAATATGGGTATTTGGTTGAAGCCGTTACCCCATATCTTAAACAAGGTACTGCTGGGCGTTTTTTGTTTGCTTTTTCTGCTAAATACTGTTGGTAATACAATGGCAAAGACCAATATTGAAAAGTATATTTTTACACCTATTACTGCCATTTCTTTTTTTTGTTTTGGGTTGTTGTTCTTTCGTAAAAAAGTTTCCGTTTAGCATCTTATTTGTTTAATATTCGAGATTCAACTTCTGCTACCTTCTCGCTAAAAAAGTGGGGAAAGTTACTTGCTTTCGAAAAAAGTAGTATTTTGTTAATGATTACTACACAAATAATTTACTAATGAAAAAACTGATACAAGCATTAATCTTAGGTTTAGGGGTAGCTGGAGCTAATTCAGCGCTTGCACAGTGTCCTGCAGGCAGGTACCTTACTGACTTGTTTCCAACGGTCACAGTGTCTACCGTCACTTACTCCACTCCTCACAACCTGCAAATGGACATCTATCAGCCCGACGGTGACACTTATGCAGCAAGGCCACTCATTATATTGGCACATGGAGGTAGCTTTATTGGGGGTAGTAAAACTGATGATACTACAGTTGAGGAACTGTGTAATCGTTTTGCAAAAAGAGGGTATGTTACCGCTTCGATCAACTATAGGCTTGGGACATTGTTTAACCTTGTTAGTCCAGACTCTACTGTGCCAATGGGGATAGTGGTAAAAGCTATTAGTGATGGAAAGGCGGCAGTAAGGTATTTTATGAAAGATGCTGCTACCACTAATACTTATAAGATAGATACAAATAATATATTTGTAGGTGGTAACTCGGCAGGTGCTGTACTGTACATGCACGTGGTGTATCTGAGCAATCTTGCTGAATGCCCGCCGGCTATTGCTGATGTAATGAATGTCAATGGTGGTTTTGAGGGTAATAGTGGCAATGATGGTTATACTACCAAAACCAAGGCTGCTATCAATTTGGCAGGTGCTCTCAATAGTGCTTCTTTTATAGGGGCTTCTGATAAGCCATCGGTGAATGTACAGGGTACGGCAGACAACACTGTGCCTTATAATTGTGACAATCCATTGAATGGTACTGTAAATGTAACATTGTGTGGGCTTGGTCAATTGGAGCCAGCTTATACCGCCAACGGAGTATACCATATGACTAAGATATACACTGGAGATGGCCATGTGCCATGGAGTGGTAATTTGGCAAAATTTAATACTGTAGATTCGCTTACCAAGGAGTTTTTGTACAATCTGGTATGTACCAACATTGCTTCTGTAAGCACAATTGAGACAAATACAGCGCTTAGACTTTACCCAAATCCTGCTAAGGAGACCGTGACTATAAGTGCAGATGTGCCTGTAAAGCGTATATCTGTAATAGACTTGACGGGTAGGGTGGTATACGAAAATGATGCAATATCTGGTAGTTCTCATAGTGTAATGACTAGTGGTATGATGGTTGGGGTCTATATGGTGCGTGTGGTATATGCAGATGAGCGTATAGCGCCACAGGTAACTAAGTTGATGATAGACTAGTGGGTTTTAAAAGATTTTTGTGGTGCTGTTAGTGCTACTGTTCTTTTAGAAAATTCTTATTACCTTTGCAGCCCCTAGATGCGGCGATGGCGAAACTGGTAGACGCACTACTTTGAGGTGGTAGCGCCTTTAACGGGCATGGGAGTTCGAATCTCCTTTGCCGCACATCTTGTGAAACAAAACCTGCCTTTATGGCAGGTTTTGTTGTTTTGGGCATTGCCTGTTGTGGGGAGATGTGTAGGGTGTCGGTTGTCATATTTTATTTATTGTTCATTTCTGGTTTTACCGGTTTGTTTCAGGTGTTTTCATGCGTTTTGGTGCGTAAGTGGTTGATTATCAATACTATTCTCTTTTCCGGTAGCGTTCGGTGAAAAGGCTGTGTTAACTGAAAGTTTTAGATATAAAACACCCTGCGCTCGAGGATGGCGGGGCCTCCTTTTTTGATGGTAACGGCGGGGCGGCCGCCACCATAGTCGTAACGGATGCTGCCATCGGGGTACTTGGTGAGGAGCATTTTGCCATTGAAGTAGGTGTAGGGTACGGAAGGGTCGGGGGGAGTGCTGGAGGTGGGGTAACCTACAAACAATGGGTCGATGGGTGTTTCCGATTCGTTTCCGGTCGTTTCATGTGTTTTGGGGTCTAAGTCGTTGATTATCAATAAGGTTGCATTTTCCGGTAATGAGTCAGTATAGGGCATGTCAGAGGGATTTTCAGAGCGGGGAAGAGACCGAGAGTGGAGGGACAGCCGAAGGGGCTGTATTCCGGCTTCGTTTCCGGTGTTTTCATGTGTTTTGGGGTCTAAGTCGTTGATTATCAATGAGGTTTCATTTTCCGGTAATGATGCAGTATTGTCGGGTTTTTCTGGTTGGTTTTCAAGAATGGGAGTTGTGATATTTGATTTTGTGTTTATGGGTTGTGTGGTGAACTTGGGTTTTTCCTGAATTGCCGCTTTATTGCCGGTGTTTTCATGTGTTTTGGCACTTAAGTCGTTGATTATCAATGATGTTTCATTTTCCGGTATTGATGCAGTTTTAATGGTGGTTTTGGGTTTGTCATAGTCGGGATGGGTGGGTTGGGTTGGGAATGCTGCCTTTCTGAGGCGAGCCAGCATGGTTTCGAGATTGTCTGGTTCGTTGCTGGTTGTTTCTTGTGTATTGGAGGT
>CAMDNC010000183.1 GCA_945902755.1 Flavipsychrobacter stenotrophus | reverse complement strand
AGTTGAGCTTCGCCTCTTATTATTTTCCATCCTTTTTCACTTACTGTTAGCCGAGCGTGCTCATCTTCCGATTTTGTTACATACCCATTGTTCACTAACTGTTGAAGAATCCATAACCATTCTTCTTTTTTTAAGTCTTTACCTATCCCATACGTCTTCAGTTCTCTGTGTTGTGGATTTATTTTTTCAGCAGCTGACCCTCTTAACACGTCTACAACGTAGTGTGCACCATATCGCTCTCCAGTACGTAGTATTGCCGATAAAAGTTTCTGTGCATCTATTGTAGCATCTCTTTCTTCAAGCGAACTAAGGCAATAATCGCAGTTACCACAATAGGCAGGAAAGTTTTCGCCAAAATAATTCATCAAAAACTGTCTCCTGCATCCTTCATGCTCACAGTATTCCTGCATTAGTTTCAACTTGCGTAGCGATATAGCAGACTGTTGTGGATTGTCTTCAATTTGTGCAAACTTTCGGAGCTTCATGATATCTCCTTGGGAATAATACAATATCGCATCACTGGGCAGCCCATCTCTGCCTGCACGCCCAGTTTCCTGGTAATAACCTTCTATATTTTTGCTAACATCGTGGTGTATAACATACCTTACATTCGACTTATCTATGCCCATTCCAAATGCAATAGTAGCTACAATCACCTGGTAAGCATCTTTCTGAAAAGCCTCTTGCACTCTGCTACGCTCATAGGCGTCCATACCAGCATGGTAGTAGGCTGCATTTATACCCTGTTCGTGCAGTTTTCCAACTATTTCTTCAGTTGATGCCCGCGATAGTGCATATATAATCCCGTTGTCGTTATTGTGCTGTTTTATGTAGTCTATGATGCTGTTAACAGTATTTTTTTTTGGTTGTATGTGATATTTTATATTAGGCCTGTTGAAGCTAGAAAGATATAACTTGTAGTTCTGTAAATCTAACCTAGAAGCAATGTCTTTTTGGGTCAGCGCATCGGCACTAGCCGTTAGCGCTATTACAGGCACAGCGGGAAACTCTTGTTTTAAAACTGATAACTTCAGATACTCCGGTCTGAAATCGTGTCCCCACGATGATATGCAATGTGCCTCATCTATTGCAAACAATGAAGGGTTTAGCCGCCTCAGAAAATCGAAAAACAAACTGCTGTTGGCGGGAATACGCTCCGGTGCTATATATAATAATTTCAATTCTCCAGATTGGGCACTTTTTACCACCTGTTGCTGTTCATCGGCAGACTGTGAAGAATTCAAAAAAGCAGCTCTTATGCCGTTAGCGGTGAGTGCATCCACCTGATCCTTCATTAGCGCAATAAGAGGGGATACCACTACGGCAATTCCTGGCATAATAACAGCAGGTAACTGATAACATATAGACTTTCCTCCACCAGTTGGCATTATGGCTAGTGTATCTTCACCTTTGAGTACACTTTGTATAATTGCTAATTGTGAATGTCTGAACTCGTTGTACCCGAAAAAATGGTTTAATGCCTTGTATATCAGCTCAGTTGAATAGGTGTTCATTAGTTTGTGAAATTCTGCTACAAGATAGACAAGTTATTATTTTGTCTGTATGCCTTCTTGGCAAAAGTTATGTTATAAACATGATATTTTTACCATTTACATCCGGATCATCTGTATTGGTCAACTTCACCTTTTATTACCCTGTCTAATCTTTACATTTTATTCAACTATCGGGGTAAAAATGCTAAGAAAGATTGTGATTATTGATCCTGAAAAATTACTAGGTTTGCTGAGATTATGACTAAGATAAACTTACTCAAAGAGAACATTGCGCTTGCAATGCAAGGCGGCGGTGAGAAACGCATAGAGGCACAACATAAAAAAGGAAAACTATCGGCAAGAGAACGGCTGCAGTTATTGCTTGATGAAGGTTCATTTGAAGAGATAGGAATGTTGGTAACTCATCGTTGC
Organism: Flavipsychrobacter stenotrophus; assembly: GCA_945902755.1. Taxonomy (GTDB): domain Bacteria; phylum Bacteroidota; class Bacteroidia; order Chitinophagales; family Chitinophagaceae; genus Nemorincola; species Nemorincola stenotropha_A. Next base: position 4,188 of record CAMDNC010000183.1, on the reverse strand, counting down.
AAGGACTTCGGGATGGAAAATGAAGTATACCCAGGCGATGGTGTTGTAACCGGTTATGGCACTATTAATGGTAGACTTGTGTACGTTTATTCTCAAGATTTTACGGTTTTTGGTGGCAGTCTTTCAGAGACGCATGCCGAGAAAATAGTAAAAATAATGGAGCTAGCCTTGCAAAACGGCGCTCCAGTAGTAGGTCTTAATGACAGTGGCGGCGCACGTATACAAGAGGGTGTAGTATCGCTGGGGGGATATGCCGATATTTTTCATCGCAATGTACAAGCATCGGGTGTAGTGCCCCAAATATCCGCAATTCTGGGCCCTTGCGCAGGAGGTGCGGTTTACTCTCCTGCTATTACTGACTTTATTCTGATGGCACAGAATACCTCCTACATGTTTGTGACCGGACCCAACGTAGTAAAAACTGTGACCCACGAAACAGTTACTAGTGAAGAACTAGGTGGAGCTCTTACCCACGCATCCAAATCTGGGGTTACACATTTTGCATGTCATAATGAGGTAGAGTGTATTAACAATATTAAGCAGTTGCTAAGCTATATGCCTCAAAACTGCGAAGAGGATGCACCAGTTTATGCATACGATGCTACAGAAGAATCACGACCAACATTAGACGATATAATACCAGAAAACCCTAACCAACCGTATGACATTAAAGAAGTGATATCGGAATTAGTAGACGCTGATAGTTTTCTTGAGGTCCACAAAGATTTTGCTGAAAACATTGTGGTAGGTTTTGCTAGGATAGGTGGGCGCAGTATTGGCGTGGTAGCCAATCAACCTGCTTTTTTGGCGGGAGTTTTAGATATTAACTCTAGTAGAAAAGGAGCTCGTTTTGTTCGTTTCTGTGATGCATTTAATATCCCTTTGCTGGTATTGGTAGATGTACCAGGCTTTTTGCCTGGTACTGACCAAGAATGGAATGGCATTATTATCAATGGTGCTAAGCTGCTTTACGCACTTAGTGAAGCTACAGTACCAAAAATCACTGTTATAACTAGAAAAGCATACGGCGGAGCCTATGACGTAATGAACTCAAAACACATAGGTGCCGACCTTAACTACGCCTGGCCAACAGCAGAAATAGCCGTTATGGGAGCAAAGGGTGCTGCTGAAATAATTTTCAAAAAAGAAATCTCAGAAGCAACTGACCCAGAAGAAAAACTCAAAGAAAAAGAATCTGATTATACCGAAAAATTTGCTAACCCTTACAGGGCTGCAGCCAGAGGATATATAGATGAGGTAATTCTACCGTCGAATACCCGAAATAAACTACTCAAAGGTTTCAAGATGCTGGAAAACAAAGTAGCTAAAATGCCCAAACGTAAACATGGTAACATTCCTTTGTAAGCTTAAACAGTAAAAGCGAGGGAAATTATTACAGCATAAATAAACAGCAGTATCAGGAAGGTCTTTTTCATGAGTATGGTTGTTTTATAGTATTGTTAACACAGTACAACTTTTGTGCCATACTTTTTAATAGACAAATAATTATAGTCACAATAAATATTAACTCAGCTGTAATTTTTGAAAAATATCGGTGTGCGACACCTGATCAAACTTGGCGATTTCCTGGTAAACACTAGTGTTTTTACCGCATTTTGTGCGCTTAGTTTGTGTGTGGCCACCGAAAAACTTATTGGATCGTCTTTCTATCCATTATTCACACCATTGCATATAGTGGTGACTAGCGGAACCTTGGTAATATACAACTTACCAAGATTGTTCCCGGTTGCTAAACGTAGTAGCATTACACTATTTTCACAAAGGTTGTGGCAGTATATTTTTCTTGCTTTAGGGTTAATGGGTATCGGTTACAGTCTCTCAGGTTTATCGCAAGTATCTATCATGGTTGGTAGTTTTGCGTGTATCTTGGCTTTGGGATACACAATGCCGGCATTGATTTGGCAAAACAAAAAAAGGCTTCGTGAATATGGGATATTGAAAATAATCGTCCTTACCGGAGTATGGACAATAGCAACAGCTATTATACCGATCGTAGCTCATGGCGTTAATGTCGCAAATTACCCTTTCGAAATCACAATGCGTTTTGTATTTGTTTTTATACTTTGCATTTTGTTCGACATCAGAGATATTCAAAAAGATGTAGACAGTAATATTATCACGCTGCCTACTCGCATAGGTATTGAAAAATCCTACTGGGTAATCAATGTGTCATTACTATTATTTTTAGTGCTAAGTTTCATACAGCATTACCAGTTTGCACTACCCGGCAGGCTGTGGGCATCTATAATTACTACTTTTATCACATACGTTGTCGCTAACCATCTGCGAAAGGAGGGCAACAAAAGACTATTTGTAATAATGACTGATGGTATGATGATATTGTATGCGGCATTAGTATTAATGTACAAATAAACGCAATGAAACCGCCAAAAAATGCTAGATTTTACGTCGCTTAATCTCTTGGTTCAGTAACGTCAATTCGCGCCCTGTTTGCCCAGCTACAGATGTATTTTCTTGTGCACGCCTCATTAAGTAAGGTATCACGTCTTTAACAGGCCCATAAGGCAAGTATTTGGCTACATGATAGCCGCTGTTGGCAAGGTTGAAAGTAATGTTATCGCTCATGCCATATAACTGCGAAAAATAGACGCTATTCGTATTTGCTGAGATATTGTGGTCGTGCATGAATTGAGCTGCCTTCAGGCAACTAGATTCATTATGGGAACCTACAAACAACGCAATACCCGCAATATGTTGTAGACAGTATAATACTGCCGCATCATAATCTTTGTCCGTAGCATGTTTGTCGTTCTGTATAGGAGATTGATATCCTTTTTCGGCTGCTCTGGCTCTTTCTTTCTCCATATATGCACCACGCACCAATTTTGCACCTAGCTTATAACCATTATTATTGGCTTTCTCGTAAGAAACCCTGAGAAAATCTAAACGATCATGTCTATATAGCTGGAAAGTATTAAAAACAACGACGTTGTTTTTGTTGTATTTGGCCATCATGGCATCGGTCAGGTCATCAACAGGTTGTTGAATCCAGCTTTCCTCTGCATCTACCAATACCATAATGTTATTAGCAGCAGCTTCAGCACAAATTTTATCAATCCGAGAAAAGACCCTTTTCCAAGCATCATTTTCTGCACTAGTAAGTGTTGTACCCGCATGCAGTTTTTCAAGAAGCGCAAAATGTGCAAAACCTGTAACCTTGATACTTATAAAGGGTATATTTTTATTGGCTGCTGCATACTTAATTGCTTTAACGAATTCAGGTACAGCTTTATCAAAATCTTCTTCAGACTCTTTTCCTTCTACTCCATAATCCAGTATGGTCCCTACACCATATTCACCTAAAGCTGCTGCTGTTCTACCGGCTTCTTCCATTGTTTCACCACCACAAAACTGATTGAATAATGTGGATTTTATTATTCCCTGCACTGGTAGATTCCATGAAATAGCAATTTTAGTCAATTTCATTCCAATGCTAGTTAGAGTTGGAGAACCCATAGAAGAGAATAAAAACCTAGCTTGTCTTAACTCCTTATTACTGCGGTATTTAAATGCGATTTCAGTATTAGTAAATTCAGGTAGCATATTTTAGAATGATTTAAGAAGCGTATCGCACAATAGCGTAGCAATCTTAGTGACTGCAAAGGTAATGCCTATTAAGTTATTCTGAAATCTCAGTTTTCTAAAATCAAGCTCAGTTGTTTTTGCTATCTATAGGGCACATACATTGCTTAGTTCTTCTGACTAAGTAATTGCATTATTTAAAAAGGCATCGCCGATGCGATGCCTTTTTAAATTTCAATATGAATAGTACTATCTTACCAACGTTACATCACCTTTCACTTCTAGTGTTTTGCCACCGCAGTCATATCTCAGATAGTAGTAGTACACTCCCATATCCTGATTTACGCCATTGTAGGTCCCATCCCACTTCGGATTAGAGTTCGCACTCTCAAACACCGTCTGTCCCCAACGATTCGTAACCCTGAAAATTTGGAATCTCTTGTAACCCGTGAATATTGGACGGAAACAATCATTTTTATCATCTCCATTGGGCGTAAACGCATTCGGGAAACTTACCGTGCAGCACTCCTCTGGTTTTACCTGCTGCGCGTAGCTCGCTTTACAGCCAAATGGTGTTGTTACTGTCAGCGTTATCATACTCCGCAACTCCTCTACTCTACCCCA
>CAMDNC010000182.1 GCA_945902755.1 Flavipsychrobacter stenotrophus | reverse complement strand
CGTAACATTATTACGGTAATTTTACAACGATAACTAAAGATGATGAACACAAAAAATATCATTACCCGTTTAGGTTTGGCTACGGCAATGATGCTCAGCACATCTGCTGTGTTTGCGCAGGATATACATTTTACCCAATTTGATATGGCGCCGCTGGTAATCAATCCTGCGTTTACCGGAATGTTTGATGGTCAGGTGCGTGCTGGTGGAATATACAGGCAGCAGTGGGCTAGTGTAACTGTGCCCTACGTAACTTATGGTGCACATGCCGACATGCCGTTGTTTGCTGACCAAAGCGGTAGTTACCTTGCCGGCGGTATTCAGGTGTTTAATGATAAAGCAGGTGATGGTAACTTACAAAATTTTACCGGGTTGTTGTCTTTGGCCTACCACAAGATACTTGGCAGAAGCGACCTGGCGATTGGTATGCAGGGTGGCTATGCGCAGAAGAGTATTGACCTGAGCAAACTTTACTTTGGGGATGAGTCTGTGAATGGTACCTTTACCCAAGGGACTTCGCAAGAGTATCATTTAGGTGTAGGCAATTCGCGCAGCTATTATCTTATAAATGCTGGTGTATCCTTAGCAGGCGTTAGCAGAACAGGAAGAGTAGGATACGTAATGGGTCTTGCTGCGAATAACATTAATCAGCCTAATGATGCATTGCTGAAAAAGCAAAACAGCCAAACAGGATTGGATATGAGATTTACGGGTGAGTTAGGTCTTAATATCGTTAGTAATGATCGTTTCTCACTGCGTCCGGCAGTATTGTTTCAGAGCCAAGCATCTGCCACTGAAATCATTGCAGGTAACGAGTTTTTGTATAATGTAGGTGCTGAACCAGGGTATTCTAATTTCTCTACTGCTGTATTTTTGGGTGGATGGTACCGTACTGGTGATGCCGCCATGATAACAGCAGGAGTAGAGTTCAAAGGTGTTCGTATAGGATTGGGCTATGATTATAATATATCTTCTCTTAATTCAGCCAGCAATGGTAACGGAGGCTTTGAAATAGCAGTACGTTATATTGCACCTAGTCCGTTCAAATTTGCCAATAAGAGGGTGATTCCTTGTTCGCGTTTTTAATAGTGAACACATATAATATACGAAGGGCTAAAAAAGTTTTTTTTAAAAGCCCTTCGTTTTTTTAAAACCAATTTATACTTTTATATCCATTAACAACGCTCACGCACATGAGAAAAAATTGGCTGTACCTGTTTTTAGCTACAATATTTGTTACTGTTTCATTTCAAGCAAATGCCCAGAAGAACAATAAAGAGAAGTATAGGAATAAGGCAAATGACCCCAAATCTGGGCTTTCGTATGGTAAGAAATTGAGTTGGGCAGATGAATTGTACCGTCAGGGTAGCTATTTCAACGCTATAGATTACTACCAGCAATTGAAACAACAGGACGAACGTAATCCATACATCACCTATCAGTTGGCTCAGTGTTATCGCGCCACAAGAGACTATGTACCAGCAGCCCACTATTTCACAGAAGTGAAGAATATGGCAAAAAAAATATACCCATATTCCGCCTATTACGCTGGTATGATGCTAAAGCAACAGTGTGAGTATCAACTGGCAATAGAGTCTTTTAATGAGTTTCTTACAGATAATAAAAAGAATGTAGTGAAGCCCGCGCCAAACAAGAACCCAGTGATTGAAAACAATACTGATAGGACTGTTGATCCTAAGGCAATGAAGGAGACTAAGAAAAGGGCGAAAAGAGAAATAGAAGGATGTGAAAAAGCTATCGCTTCCATTAAGGACCCCCAGCCAGTTACACTTGTGAACGCAGGTCCTAACATCAATACAGCTAATACAGAACTTTCTCCATATCCATTGGGTGACTCGGCTTTGTTGTTTGGTACAGTGAAAAAGACATTTCCGTATGGTACTATAAACAAGGATGAGGTAATAACTACTGATGCGTGGAGAAGTGCTCCAGATGCTAAAGAGCGTTTTATGTATTCACATAAACAAGCTGGATATGTAGACTCATTTCAATGGCCAATGCCATTTTATGATGGTCAATTTAATGACCCTAGTTTTCATACAGCTAACGGTTGTTGGGGCCCTGGAGGAAGTAAGTTTTATTTCTCAAAGTGTGCAGCTGATGTAGTAGATCCAAATAAGATTAATTGCAATATTTATTATTCAGAATTTGGAGAAAAAGGATGGAGTGTTCCAGATTTAGTGCCTGGCTTGGGTGACGAAGGAAAAAATACAATGCCCTATGTAGCTAAAGTCGGTAAAAAAGAAGTGTTGTTTTTTGCATCAAACAGGGTGTTGCAAAGCCGTGGTGGATACGATATTTGGTATTCAATCATTGACCCAAGGGATGGTACTTTCCGTCGTCCGGGTAACTGCGGTAAGTTAGTGAACACTACGCAGGATGAATTGACTCCTTACTATGATTCGCGTACAGGCAAGTTGTATTTCTCATCTAACGGTCAGGTATCTTTTGGTGGTTTCGACATCTACTCGGCAGAGGGTGGTCCATCACGTTTTAAAGGTGTGATGAACATGGGTTATCCTATCAATACTTGTGCTGATGAGTTTTACTACATACTCGATCCTGTTGGCAAGCCAGATGGATATGTGGTTTCTAACCGTATAGGGTCTTATGCTTTGAAAAATCCTACCTGTTGTAATGACATTTGGAGAATACAATATGAGCCAAGACTAGTGGTGATGGGTAAAGTGATAAGCAAAAAATCACAGGACCTGATGTCAGAGACAGTTGTGAAAATGATAGATCAGACTGGCGACTTACGTACTTACAACTCAGAAGATGGTAAGTTCCTGTTCAATATGTCGCGTGCACATTCTTATGTACTAACAGCTGATAAAGCTGGATATACTTCTTCTCGTGCATCTGTGAGCACTATGGAAATCAAACGTTCTGATCCGGATGACACAATTCAAGTGACTATATTCTTGGATAGTGTACGTAATAGCTTTAGTGTAAGTAATATTTATTACGATTACGATCAGGCAAGTCTTCGTCCTGAGTCTGTAGCATCTTTGGATTCGGTAGTTCACTTCCTTACTGATAACCCATCGATATCGGTAGAGATTTATTCTTACACCGACTCTAAGGGTAACGATGATTACAACCTTGCTCTTTCACAGCGTCGTGCACAGTCGGTACTTGACTATCTTGAAAAAAGTGGAGTAGAGCGCAGTAGATTGACTGCACGTGGTTTTGGTAACAAGAATAATGTTGCACCGAATGCGATAAATGGTAAAGACAATCCGGAAGGTCGTCAGAAAAACCGTCGTACTGAGTTCCGTATTGTGACTGACTTACCAACACGTCGTGTGTTGTACAACAGTGCAGCACCTGGTACTATGGACCAGCAAGAGAGAAACTTGCAAATAGAGCCAGAGACAACTGATGATGAGCAAGTGCCAGCAGGTGGTAAAAAAGCTCCTGTGGATGATGATGAATAATCGATAAATGAAACTTAATAAGAAAGCAAAAGAGGTTGCAAGTTCTGCAACCTCTTTTGCGTAGTATAAAAACAATAGTATATGCTTGTAGTACTGATAGTAGGCGCAATAGCAGGCTGGCTAGCCGGATCGATAGTGAAACTAGAGAATAGTAGTTTTCTAGTAGATATTTTGATAGGGATACTAGGTGGATGGTTGGGATATAAACTGTTTGGTCATCAACTGAATATAACAACGAGCCGAATAGTAAATGAAGTTATCACTGCTACTGCAGGTGCGTCGATATTGGCATTAGGAATCAAGGTGGTGCGGAAAATTACTGCCTGAAAAACAACTATATGAATTACACTAAGATTACGATTGCTACGGATAGTTCGGAAAATAAAGAGCTACTGATAGCGCTGTTGTCGGATGCGGGATATGAAGGATTTGAAGAAACTGAACAGCAACTGTTGGCATATACAGCTGAAGAAGCCTATGACGAGGCGATGCTACAGGGAATTTTGTCGTTGGTCGCCGTAAGTTTTTCGGCAGAGATAGTAACACCCCGCAACTGGAATGAAATGTGGGAGACAGATATAGAGCCTGTTGTAGTAGATGGGTTTTGTACTATACGCACACACTTCCATACGATAGAGGTAGCAACACCCTACGATATAGTGATAACGCCTAAAATGTCTTTTGGAACTGGGCATCATGCTACTACTCAGTTGATGATGCTGGGTATGAAAGATGTAGACTTTGCAAACAAATCGGTAATTGACTTTGGGACAGGTACTGGAGTGCTGGCTATATTGGCTGGAATGCTGGGTGCAACGGATATTACAGCTATTGACAATGATGAATGGTCGGTGTCGAATGCAACAGAAAACATGATTCGCAACAATCGAGAGCGTGTGGCCGTAGCCAGAGCTTCGCTTGAGGACCTACCTAAACGGCAATATCACATAATATTAGCGAATATTAATAGGCATATATTGCTACAATATTTGCCTGATATGTATGAGTTATTATTTGATGGCGGTTTACTTCTAATGAGTGGACTGCTGATTGCTGATGAGCAGCTAGTAGCTGATGCTGCCGATGCTGCAGGATTTTCAGTAAAGTTAGTGTCGGAGCGAAATGGGTGGATATCTATAAAGGTTGTAAAACCATGACAATTAACGGTTTATGTTGTATTTAAGAAGTAGTTTGTGTTAATTTTGCGGCAGTGACTATTAGGATTTTTGGTTCGCAAGCATTATATTTGTTCCTCCCATTAACATTAATATAGTAATGACAGTAGCTTTTCTCATAGTTTTAGCATATCTGATTGGTTCTATTCCTTCTGCAGTTTGGGTGAGTAAAGGAATATATGGTATAGATATTCGTGAACATGGTAGTGGTAATGCAGGAGCAACAAACACATTTAGGATTTTGGGTTCGAAGGCCGGTGCCGCTGTGATGGTTGCAGATATGATGAAAGGTTTTGTAGCAGTGAACTTGTCAATATTTTCTGCTTATTCAATGAAAACTGAGCCGTTTGTAAATCTTCAGATTTTTTTAGGGCTGTTTGCTGTATTGGGTCACATATTCCCTATATGGGCGGAATTTCGTGGCGGAAAGGGTATAGCAACATTGTTTGGAATGATTTTGGCTATCCATTACATAGTGGCTATGAGTTTGGTATTAGTGTTTGTAATGATGCTGATGTTGACTCGGTATGTGTCATTAAGTTCTATAGCCGCCAGCATTGCTTTTCCGTTGTTGATATTATTTATATTTAACGCTCAGGCTCAGGAACTAAGTTATAGATTGTTTGCGATAGCTACTGCTTTTCTAGTAGTGCTAACACATCATAAAAACATAAGTAGACTGATAAGTGGTAGCGAAAGTAAGCTATCATTGTTCAGAAAGCGTAAGTCTAATCAGTAATTGATACCTAATAAATAGTATTCCGTATCCGTATTCCATTTTACAAGCGATTGCTTAGCTATTTGTATCCAGTGTTGCTAAGGCGCGATACAGGTGTGAACGGAGCACAGCTTGATTTGCTGTTAACTCAAGACAGACTACAACTAGCTACTGGCGATGTACTGTATTCTGATGGTGATAAGTACCTTCCCGCTATAATTGTGTACCAACATTTGTCCAAGTTTCTTAAGACTACGCATAGTGTGCTGGTACTGGGTTCCGGCATGGGCAGTATAATGCAGGTAATGAATGCCAATGGTTGCGTTGCCCACTATACACTGGTAGAAAAAGATAGGCTAATACTGAAATGGGCTATGGAATTTGCTCCAAAGGTTGGCGAAAACCGTATACTGCCTGTATGCGATGATGCTGGGGCGTTTATGCGCAGCAATTCAACAACTTACGACTTTATTTTCATAGACATTTTTTATGGTAGGGATGTGCCAGATTTTGTAATGTCGCCAGAGTTTTTGATGCAGTGCCGCAGTGCGCTAAAGAGTGGTGGTAGGTTGGCACTCAACTATATAGCAGATGACCCACAACGCTGGGCGGAGGTGGAAACTGTGTTTGCGGCACTATATCCGGGTTACGCGGTGCTAGGGGTAAATGTGAATAAAATACTGATTGCCTAGGTGCTGCATGCAGATAGAGGTATAGTTACATACTACGGTATAGATTGGGACATTCCGCTTACCTTTGCGGCAGATATGACACAGGAAAACCTGAAAGAGATGCGGGAACGCATGCAACACCTGCACCGATTTCTGCGTATAGATGATAGAC
>CAMDNC010000181.1 GCA_945902755.1 Flavipsychrobacter stenotrophus | reverse complement strand
CTCCATTCCATCAGAAAACCACAAACAAACCAGTATAAAAGGTAACAAACAGCCAAGAGTCTGGGGTCAAACAGTTGTTACTGGTGGACTGGAATGTGCACCTTCTCCTAAACACACTCCTAATTTTTTTCAGCGAATAAAACGTTGGTTCACCAGAAAACAACAAAAACAATGTCTGTAAAACCATTCTCTTTATTGTTGTTATTGTTTCTGGCTAGTTACTACAATGTAGCCGCTCAGCCCGACTCCAGCCTCTACAAAAGCAAGTATTATTGCCCAGCAATGTTTAAAGGCGGAGACGATAGCCTGCGCACATTTATAACCCGTAACCTAAAATACCCCCAAGTAGCCCACGAAAACGAAGTAGAGGGTAGGGTGATAATAAAATGCACCCTGAACGAGCAAGGTGTAATCTCCAATCCAGTAATAAAACGCTCAATAGAGCGTAGTTGCGACTCAGCAGCATTGGAGGTGGTACGTAAGATGCCCACGTGGATACCTGCCACGTATAAGGCTACGCCTATTCGATCAGAACAAATTATTGTTATTGTTTATCGCATGGAGTAGTTATTTCTTATAAACCCCTCGGCAAACAAAATATTAGAAGACAAATACGCACTATATAGCTAAGTGCTGCAAAACAGCTACTACCCGTGGCGAGCGTATCTGCACATTGTGGTGCTCATACATAGGTATCTCTATATAGCCGCCCGGACCCAGCCTCACAATATTGCTGCCTATGTGGCACTCGCACTCTCCCTCCAGCACCAGAAAACTTTCGCGCTCGTGGTGGTGTACCTCATCTTCTACATCTATAGAGTTGGTCACTAGTATCTGCGTCACACCATCCTGGTGGCGTAGCACCTGTAGGTCTTTGCCCTCCGGTACACCCTGTGGTATCATGTGGCTGAGCATATGGTTCCACTTCAGGTAGTCGCTGTATTTGTTGATGATGGGTAGGTCGTTGATGTCGCCCTTATTTTCTTTATTTATGTTGTCGAGCGTAGACCATATGCGGTCTTCGGTAGCAGCAGCAGGTACTTTGCTTTGTAGGGCAGCATACCCTTCCAGCAACTTTTGGGTATCTGTTAGTTCTTGTTGCAACTGTGGATGTAGGGCACACATCTGTTCTACAGCCTGCCTTTCTGTGGCAGACAGCATACCTATGCAGTAGTTATATATAACTCCGCTATCGATATACTCTTGAATAAATGACGACATGTGTAAAAGAGCTGGTTGCCAATAAAATATGCACAAAACCACAGCGCTGCAAAATTACGGCTACTATGGCTATAAAACTGAAAAAAATTGAAACATGTTAATTTTTAACGACCCTGCCCGCAAAAACATTATTTACCTTAATGTCATACATACCTGCTGGTAATGTTTCCATACTTATCGTCACAGATTTTGCATTGTATTGTTTCACCAACACTTCTTTGCCCGCCGCAGATACAAAGGCTATTCGTTCTATCAGGTTAATAGTAGCCTGGCTGTTGAGGGTAATAACCAGTGTAGACGAGCTACTGCCCGCACTGATAGTTACCAGCTTTGGCGACGAAATAGGAGTAGCAGCGGCATTAGCAATATCTACAGCAGCCACATCTTTTTTGCCAGAGGCTATACAAAGGACATTATTGAGAATGAGCCGATAACCCGGTGAGCTGGGGTGTAGGTTGAGATCGGTAGGGGCCTCGCCCACCATGTGCTGGTAATCTTCTGGGTCGTGACCACCATAAAATGTCCATGCACCTTTTTTGTAAGTGCCGTGTATATACCGGGCTTCGTTTACCTCATTGTTGCCAGCCATCACTATTACCCCAGGCTTCAGCACTGAGTTGCGAAACGCAGTTGTTTGCCCCATAAACCCTTTTATGCGTGCAGTGTGGTTTTGGGTGAGCATAGATGATACCGGGTCGTAGCGGGCAGGAAAAGATCGGAGTTTGAAATAGTCTTCTTTCTCTGGTAGCAAACGAGATGAGGTATTGTCAATACTTGAATATTCCAACTCATAAAGGCTCCGAGAAATGGTGAAGCCCGTGAAAGCAAAACAACGTGAATAATTGAGCTGTGTTTGTGCATCAGGGTCCATAATATCGCCGTCAAATGGTGTATCGCAAATGTCTATACCATCTGCTGCTAGTGCAATATCGTAGGTGTCGGCGGCAGAGCACATCGCAAAAAGGTTGCCACCATCTGCCACAAAACTGCGTATCTTCTTTACTACAGCCAGTTGCATCTGTGATACCTTTTTAAATCCGTGTTTTTCTGCCAATTGCTCAGTGAGCCTGCAATCGTTTCGGTACCAGGCCGCATCTTTATACAATGCCCAAAACTTGCCGTACTGACCTGTAAAGTCTTCGTGATGCAGGTGTAGCCAGTTGTATTTATTGAGATCGCCTGCCAGCACCTCTGCTACATACAACTTATCGAAGGGTATGCCAGCATAAGTGAGTGCTAGTGTTACCGCGTCGTCCCAAGGCTTTTTGCCAGATGGGGTGTATACTGCTATCCGCGGCGCCTTATCCAAAATAATAATATCTCCGTTGAATGATGGGGTTTCCACTTTTCGGACTATTGCTGCATAGGTAGCCGCACTTAGCTGAGTAGACAAAACGCCTGCTACCCTGCAACGACTGGCCAAAGAAGGAGTGTAGGTGAGTACGAAACTACCGCCCTTGTAGTTGAGCAGCCAAGACACTTTATTGCCCTCGGCAATGGCATTGTAAACGATGCCATAAGCTTTTAGATGGTTGGTTTGGGTAACGTCCATAGGTATCAACAACCAGTTGGCAAACACCGATGATGACACCACCAGCATAAGCAGTGTAAAAAAACCAGATCTTATGTACAAAACCATACGCACCAAGGGGCAAGATAGGCAAAAAAACCTTTAAACCCACCCTGTAGATTATAAAATATTGCTATTCGTCTCTTTGATTTTGACTTCGCTATAACCCCTGAAACTGCCTGAGGAAACGGACATCGTTTTGGGAGTAGAGGCGAAGATCGTTGACCTCAAACTTGATTTGGGTGATGCGCTCTACACCCATACCAAATGCAAAACCTGTGTATACTTCAGGGTCGATACCGAAGTTGCGGAGCATATTGGGGTGTACCATGCCACAACCTAGAATTTCTACCCAACCAGAATGCTTGCATAGGTTGCAACCACTGCCACCACATACGGTACAAGAGATATCCATCTCGGCACTGGGCTCTGTGAAGGGGAAGTAAGATGGACGAAAACGCACCTTGGTATCTGGGCCGAACATCTCTGTAACGAAGTAGTAGAGTGTTTGTTTGAGGTCGGCAAATGATACGTTTTTGTCTACGTACAATCCTTCAAACTGGTGAAAGAAACAGTGTGCACGTGCAGATATTGTTTCGTTTCGGTATACCCTGCCTGGGCAAATAACCCTAACGGGTAGCGGCTGAGATTCTAATATACGTGCCTGCACCGATGAGGTGTGCGTGCGCAGCACCCAGTCGGGGTTTTGGGCTACATAGAAGGTATCCTGCATGTCGCGGGCAGTGTGGTGCTCGGGCATGTTGAGCGAGGTGAAGTTGTGCCAGTCATCTTCGATCTCTGGTCCGGTGGCTACACTGAACCCTATTTTTTCGAATATAGATACTATCTGATTTTCTACTACCCTGAGTGGGTGGCGTGTACCCATAGGTATGGGTGTACCTGGCAGACTGATATCTATAGCCGGACCATTAGCTGCTGCCGATTGTTGTAGTGCACTGAAATGTGCAAACCTAGCTTCGGCAAGCTGCTTGAAGCCATTGAGTAGCATACCCGCTTCTTTGCGCCCCTCTGGTGGCACAGATTTCATTTCGTTGGCAAGTAGTTTTACAAGGCCCTTGGTACCCAAAAACCGAATGCGGAATTGCTCCAGATCGGCGGGGGTGGCGGGTGCGAATGCATTAATTTCTTGCTCGTAAGCTAATATCTGTTCCTGTAAAGATGGCATAGGTGCAAAGATATTGCGAAGTGATTAACGAACGATAAAAAATATAGTTCCTCTTTTTTCGCGGGGTGAACTGATGTTGACGCAGAGTAATTTGCCGGTTTGTTGCCGGTATTTTCATGGGGTTTTGGGTGTAAATGGTTGATTATCAATGCTATTCACTTTTCCGGTTTTAGATGTAAAACACTCTTCGCTCGAGGATGGCGGGCCCTCCTTTTTTGATAGTGACGGCGGGGCGGCCGCCACCATAGTCGTAACGGATGCTGCCATCGGGGTACTTGGTGAGGAGCATTTTGCCATTGTAATAAGTATAGGGTACAGTAGGGTCGGGGGGAGTACTGGACGTGGGGTAACCTACAAACAATGGGTCGATGGATGTTTCCGATTCGTTTCCGGTTGCTTCATGTGGTTTTGGGTCTAAGTCGTTGATTATCAATGAGGTTTCATTTTCCGGTAATGAGTCTGTATTGTTGGGTTTTTCTGGTTGGCTTTCAAGAAAGGGAGTTGTGGTATTTGATTTTGTGTTTATGGGTTGTGGGGTGTACCTGGGGCTTTCCTGAATTGCCGATTTGTTGCCGGTGTTTTCATGTGTTTTGGCGCTTAAGTCGTTGATTATCAATGAGGTTTCATTTTCCGGTATTGGGTCAGTAATTGGCAGCTCAGAGGGATTTTCAGAGCGGGGAAGAGTGCGAGAGCGGGGGGACAGCCGAAGGGGCTGTATTCCGGCGTCGTTTCCGGTTGTTGCATGGGTTTTGGGGGCTAAGTCGTTGACTATTAATGGTATTCTACTTTCCATTACTGGCTTTAGGATTTGGGACAATTCGGCATAGGTTTTTTGTTGTTCGGGTGGCATGTTTTTGATGGCTTCGTGGTCGCTGAGTTCTTTGTTGATGGCAAGTAGCATTTCGTCGGTCCAGGTGCTGGTATCGATGACGTGTGTTCTTTTGCTGGTTTCTGGGGGAGTGGTGTTTGGTGGCTCGTAAAATCTTGGGATTACAGGTTCAAAGGTTTCTTTGGCTATGGTATCGAGGTATGGACTGTAGAGCGGGTCGATGTGTTGGATTTTTTCTACGCCAAATTCGAGTTCGAAAGGGGAATAACCGAAACGGGAACGTGCCTCAAGGAAACCATCTATGAGATGCGCTACACCTTGCGCGTATGGTTTTGAGCGGTTGTCGAAAACGAATGCGCGGAACATGCGCATCATTTGTGTAACCTGCGGTAGGCTGACGGTCTTCTTGGTGTTGGCTATACACACGGTTAGCTTACGCATGATTTCCATTTCTTGGATGGTAGGTATGCGTTTGCCAGGTTCGCGGGCAGCTATGTTATTTTGGAGCTCTACAAGCTGGCTGCTGAAATTGTCGGCAATGAGGGCTGGGGCTTGGTGGGTGGCTAGGCGGAGGCGATCCCAGGCGTGTTGTTTGATCCAGTTGTGGATGGTGCGAACGCAGACACCTACGGTATCAGCTATTTGCTGCTGGGTGAAGGATTGGTTGACATAGAGCTCCAGGGCTTGTTGCTTTTGTTCTGTTAGGGTCATGGTTTTGGGATTTTTGTTGTTTGTGGCACAAAGGTGAATTGGGATGTGGAAAGCAGCAAATTGGGAATCTATGATAATACGCTTTTCGTACTATGATATACAGCTACGTGTATATCATAAAAAATAGTTTCCGCTCTGGGCGCGGGTTATAGCCGATTTTTAACCAGTTTTGGCGATGGTGTCTGGAAGGGGTGTTTTTCGGTGGGTTTTCGGTGGGCTACACCCACCGCTATGATATTGCGCCCCTTTGGGGCTGGTGCTAATAATAGAGCGGTTTTCAGGTAACTCTGGATTTAATGAAGCCATGAAAAGTGAAGTCGCTGGGGAGAACGATCTTTATTGGCCGCTCCAATTGACCCTTCAGAACAACTGGAACTACAAGGTGTTTTACGCCTAGAGCGGCACTACCACTTAATGTTTTTGGAGGGGATAAATTCACATACTATCAATTCATTTTCTGTTTCCAAGAAAGCTATTGTGTACTTCTTTTTATAGGATAAGCATTTGTATCCTAGTAGTTCTCGCTCGGGATCGCGGCATAAAGCATGCAGCCTACGTGTATCTGCAATTTTTGAAATAAAATCATACACCTCATCAGCGAAAAGCTCTGCTGTATTCGCTAGTCCTTTCGACTCTATGTACCAAGCCACTTGGGCTATACTATTAGCCACAGATTCCTTAAT
>CAMDNC010000180.1 GCA_945902755.1 Flavipsychrobacter stenotrophus | reverse complement strand
GGGATGCCCGCACCGTAGATGTTTGATACGAAAAAGCCTTCATTTTCAGACTCTTTGAAGTTCTCTTTTACATCGAGCGAGAGGGTTCTGCCTTTTTTAGCAAACTTTTTGCGGAGCAGGAAGTCGGCATTGATGAACTGCGCTGTGGCATCGCTGGTTACACGGCGGGTATTGAAGCTAGTATCGGGTGCGTCTTTGGTTTGGAAGTAGTTGCGAGTGAGGTAGTCGGACGCGGTATTGGAGGTTTTGAGACCTGCATTGGCGGTTATTTTGGCACTGGTGTTGGAGTCTATCTTCCAGTCGTAGAGGACATCGAAGCCGTGACGGTCGCCGGTGCTGAACTGGTTTTTGTCCATGTCTGTGACCCTGATAGAGTCGTTGGGTAGGGAGAACTGATTGGCGGTATTGCCTTCTATGTCTACATTTTGGCGGGCGGCTCTGTAGTTGGCAGAGATGTGGTGTTTTCCGTCTTTCCACTTGTCGGCATAGTGTGCACCACCGGTCCAGGTGGTGGGTAGGCCCTCGCCTGTATAGCGACCATCCCAGCCGCTGAGGTCGTCCTCGGAGCGGGAGTTGGTGGTGATTAAGGAGCCATCTTCGGTGATCTCGGTAGTGCCGTTACCACTGCCAAATTTATCGTTGTCTTGCCAGCCCAGACCCGCCTTGTCGGTGTTGGACGCTATACCGAAAGCGGATAGCTGCCGTTTAGCCTTGAAGGCATTGATCATACCCTGATTTTGGAAGTAGCCATCGGTGCCGCCACCCGCATCGAGCTTGCCAAAGTATCCTTTCTTTTTGTCTTCTTTCAGCTCTAGATTGATGGTTTTGGTTTTTTGTCCGTCGTCGATGCCGGTGAAGTCGGCCTGATCGCTTTTTTTGTCATAGACCTGCACCTTGCTTACGGCGTCTGCTTGTAAGCCACGGGTAACTACCTTGGGGTCGTCTGAGAAGAACTCTTCGCCATCTACGAGTACTTTTTGTACGGTTTCGCCTTGGGCTACTATTTGTCCGTTTTTGTCTACCTGTATGCCAGGTAGTTTTTTGAGGAGGTCTTCTACTGTGGCACCTTCGCGCACCTTGAAGCTATCTGCCATGTACTCGGTAGTATCTCCTTTTATTTTGATGGCTGCTATCTGTTGTGTGAGTACAAACTCCTTGAGTAGGTGCGACTTAGAGACCATAGGGAGGTCGCCAAGGGTGGTGGTAGCTTTTTTGATATTGAGCGCATCTATATAGTCGGCAAAGCTGGGAAAGGTGATGCGGAGGAAATATTTGCCGGGTTTGCTGACGCTAGCCTGAAACGTGCCATCGGCACGGGTGCGGGTGTGAGCTGCTATGACGGAGTCGGCGGTGCGGATGAGCACAACTGAAGCCATGGACAGGGGTGTGGCGTTGAGGGTATCGGTAACGGAGCCTTTGACGATGTAAGGCTGGGCAAAACCCTGCAGTATGGTGCAGGAAAGTGCCACAAAAAGAGCTATAAGATGTTTCATAAACCTGTGCTGTGTGTGAGTAGCCAGATAGATGCCTGACTACAGCTTACAAAGCTATGTAAGGATGACAAAATAAAGTTCACAAATCTGATAGTTGTTTCCATTATTGCAACTTACATAAGAAGTTAAATAGGCTGCTATTCGCAGATTTTGCGTCTTTCAGAAAAAGAAGATTAACAAATTGTCTCATGTTGTTTTATTATATTAACGTTTCTATAGTTTTTCATCTGACCATTATTCTGATTAATTCTGACTAAAATCATGATGTGCTGTTGCTGCTGCAAGTAGTTTTGGTTTTTGTATCTGAGGAATGGTTTATTAAAGGAATAGTTCCAAACAAGATATTTAGCAATCATAATAATCGTATGACAACAGTAATTATTGGCAATGGAATATTAGCCCTAACTACGGCACTAAGATTAGCAATAACTGCCGGTGCTACAGACAAGATTATCATTGTGGGTAAAAAAGAACGCCCCGGCTCAGCCACACTTGCGGCCGCAGCAATGCTCAACTCTTTTTGTGAGCTTGACGAAACATCACTTGACACTGATATAGATATTTTCAGATTCGATCTTAGTTATAGGGCTACACGCATGTGGCCAAAGTTTGTGCTAGACCACATGGATATAGCAATGAAACGCAACTGCCTGATAGGAGAATGCGCTACTTGCCAAGGTGATAAGGGTGCTTGTTTTGAACTCGGGACATACCTTATTAGCAATCCGTCGGCGGACTCGCTTGACGATACAAATTATAACGTGGTAGTTAAGGCGCTTAAAGATTTTATGGAGCCTCACTTTGAGATAGACCCACGTGATATACCCAACTATAAACCCCAGCAGCGACACCGAGCACTGAGGGCTGTGTATATACCCAATGAAGGGTGGCTGAACCCCAAACTAACGATACGCTCTATTGAGGCATCAGTGGAGTGTTTTGATTGTGTGGAGCTAGTAGATGCAACAGTGGAAACGATAGTGAAAGACGGCGCAGAAATAGGGCATGTGGTGCTGCATGACGGTACTTGTATATCGGGCGATAAATTTATTGTAGCAAATGGAGCAGGTGCAGGTGAACTCATATCGCGCAGCCATTTGGGTATAACTATACCTGGCATTTTTTGTAGTGTTGGTGTGTCTATACAAATAAGTGCCCCAGATAGTCCACATACAAAAGCTATTAGAACACCAAACAGAGGGTTGGCCTGTGGATTATATACTGTTCCGTTTTATACAGGCCCCGACAGGCCACTTAGTGACATCATAATAGGCTCGAGTAGTTTTGTGTCGCCTACACCACATTTTGAACCACGAGTAGGCCCTATTCAATCATTGTTAACTGGCGCGATGGAGCAAATTAATTCAGACTTTTATCGTGCAAATGTAAAGTGCGTCAATACTGGCTTGCGCCCCCTTAGTGCGGATACTTATCCTGTTGTAGGACGTTCGTCTATCAACAATCTGATAATTGCCACCGCCACTAAGCGCGATGGTTTTCATTTGGCTCCGGTTATATCAGAAACGCTTGCAAAACTAGTACATGATGAACCGATAGATGCTGAATGGGCACATTTTGCACCAGAAAGAAAGCTGATACGCAACTTATCGAGAGAAAAGGCTATAGACCTTGGGGTAAGACATATGATGAGTGGTTCTTACCAGCATGGTTTCGTTCCATCGCATGACAGGCTTGCAGATCGTATGAAGAACATGCTGAAATATGAATTAGAGACTTTGCACGATACTGTAGGTGCACATGAGTGGGGTATTCCTCCAGAGCTGTTAGATATGTACAGATATGGACACATTAGTGCCAATGACTGATAATAGCCGTACTTTCAAACACCCACCTTTTGTTACGCTTATTTTTCTTGGAGTGTGGCGCATAGCTGGGCAAAAACCTGTAACACTCTACGGAATAGCATTAAGAAAAGAGCTAAGAGAAGCTACCTAAAAAAGTGTGCAGTGGGTGAGTGGTGGTGTTGTACAATACAAAATTAAACTATACCTATGTAGTCTAAATAATAGATATACCCAATCAAATGATAATATTTGGGGTGGGGAGTTTGTAGTTGAAGAAATTGGTATAAGTGGGGAGTAATAGCTTATTTGTAAAATAACAGACCCAGTACTGATTACCCTGTCTGCATTTTATAACTTTGCAGTACCACTCATCATTTGGCATATCTGGATTCATATAAGCGACTGAACCAACTGCTGCAAAACGAAAGTTTTGAGCCTATGTTCAGTTGGGGCATACGCATGGCACTTGCTGGCACGTTACCTATATTGTGGGGGCTGGCTATGGGAAGGCTGGAAGATGCGGTGTGGGTGACACTGACAGCAGAGGCCATATCGTGGGTGGAGCTGAAGGGGTCGTTTACGTGGCGGCTACGTACATTGCTTTTAGGTGCTGTGCTGGCGGTACTGGCAGCGATACTGGGATCGGTGACGGGTGGCAGTATATGGGTGGGCTGTTTGGTGATGTTTGGGGTGGGGTTTATATCTACACTGCTCAAAAACATAGGCGACCGTGCTAGCGGACTGGCTATATGTGTTTATCTGTTGTTTATTATTTGTAATGCGTTTCCGGTAGCAAGCCTGCACGAGTTGGAACTGCGAACAGAACTGATAGCTGTAGGGGCTGCATGGCCAGTGGTGGTGGGTGTGGCGGCATCGGCCTTTATGCCCGCCCAGGAGCCCTTCAGGCGGCATATAGCCCTGATATGGCGAGCGATAGCCAACCTAGCAGAGGCAGTATCTAACAGCGACAACCGAGTGGGATACACCCACAAACTGGCAGATGTGTATCAGAAAGAAACTGATGTGCGTACTGCCATTAATAATTCGTACGAGTTTTTCAGCAGCTTGGCCCAACAAGCTAATGGAAAGGACAATAAACACTACCAACTAACCATGCTGCGCAAACTGGCGGGACTGGTAGCGGTGAACGTAATAGCGATGGGTGATGAAATGGAACATGTGTCGATACATGAGCTGGACAAAGAGCTTAGGGTGAAGGCAGCGGCACTGTTTGGGGCGCTGAAGGCGGCAGCCAACAGGCTATCGGTGTATGTGATAGGGCTAAACCCGGAGGAGCAATTACTAGTGAGATCGCAGATAAACCGACTGCAAAAGCTAACTGTGCTGATACGTGCCCACCAACTGCCCGATGATGCCCGACAGGTAGCCGCCATCAACCGAATCCTTCAACTGACCGAACGTACGATAAGGCTGCTGGAAAACGCTATTTTGCGCATAGAGGCTATGGGTGGAGATAAGCCAGTGTTCAGGTCATACTCGCTTATAAAAACGTCGTTTGTACTTAAGCCTAAATACCTGCTGCGCAATATATACGTACTGTTCAACATCAATACACTAACGTTCAGGTACGCCATGCGGTCGGCGATAGCGGCTACGGTGGCTATGTTTGTGTACAAGTGGTTTGGTATAGATCATGGATTTTGGATAACGTTCAGTTTGATGATAGTGATACAGCCCTATTTTGGAGCTACACTGAAGAAAGCTGTTGATCGCATATTGGGTACGCTATTGGGTATAATATTGGGTAGCTTTTTGTTGTATTTGCCACAGGTAGCTTACCTGAATCCCGTAATACTGTTTATCACGTTTGTGTTGATGGTGTATTATGTAAAGAAAAACTATGCGTTGTCGGCATTTTTTATAACCCTCAACCTGATGCTGTTGCTGAACCTAGAGGCGATATTCAGTGCCGAACTGATGGTGACACGAGTGGTATGCACCATAGCTGGCTCTGGGCTGGCGATAGTGTCGGGGTGGCTAGTACTGCCCACCTGGGACAAGAAGTGGCTACCCAAACATTTGGCAAATGCAATAGCTGCCAATTATCAGTACTACACTAAGAGCTTTTACACGGCTGAAGGACATGCTAACTGGACCCGATACAAACAGACAACAGAATCGGACAACAGTAACGTATTCGACTCGTTTAACAGGTATATGCAGGAGCCTGGCAAAGTAAAAAGCGATGTATGGCACGACCTCATAACCTGCAATGTGCGTATAGCCCGCAACCTGAATAACATACACATGGAGCAGGCTGAAAAAAAACTGACTCATACACAGGCTGCCCCACCCGAGCAGCAAGGAAAGATAAACGAATGTCTGCAACTTTTTAATAAAGTGATGAGCCACATGGGCAGTTTGCACCAAGGCTACAATGCCGACCTTATAGAGCCTACAGCAAGTACAAAATCATTTTTTACTCTGAATGATGCTCAAATGCTATCGATAGAAAAAATAATAGTGGAGCTGAAAACCATGCAGGTGGACCTAGAGGGGATGAAGTAAATGAGCTGTTGCAGTGCATTTGTAGAGATAGTAAGGTACTTAATAGCAAGAAATAGTGTTTTGGGAGGTATGTATAACAGGAGGTTGTAGAGGTTGTATAAGCCAGCTGGTTTAAAAAAACGGGTGATTTTTAGCATGAAAGAACCGGCAAATAATGCAAAACAAAAGAAGCTAATAACTTACAAAGTCATACATCGTATATATTTGTGTTATGGAGTGTGTCTTGGAGAAGTCGGGTAGTTGGGGGCATTGTATAGTAGTAGATCCATCGGAGGCTGCAACACTTTTGGTAGATGGCAATAAGCGGGTAATATGTACCATAAATAGTACGGTGACCCTTCATAGCGCCCTTATGCGCACTAAGGAAGGCGACCATTTTATTGTTATCAG
>CAMDNC010000179.1 GCA_945902755.1 Flavipsychrobacter stenotrophus | reverse complement strand
CATGAGCAATATGCGCTATCTGTGACGCCATTCTCGGGTCGGCAAGTGAGCGAGTTGAGAGTGCACTTGCGATATCTGCAGCCTTGATGGGAGTAAGCTTAACTTCTTGAGTACGTGAGCGAATGGTATTTAGTATTTCGTCACGACTCTCCGCTACAAAAATCATGATTGTGTCTTGCGGCGGCTCTTCTATTAGTTTTAGAAGAATATTACCTTCTTTGCCTAGATATTCAGGGCGCCACATAATAAGTACCTTTTTACCCCCCTCGTACGACTTCAGGTATAAGATTTCTATTATTTCTCTACATTCCTCGGCGGTGATATTACCTTGTTTATTTTCGGCATTGATGTATTGTAACCAATCGAATGTAGAGCCGTAAGGTGTTTGTTTAAAAAACTCTCTAAACGACTGCATGTGCATTTTGCTATTTGGCTTTACACCTGTTTTGTGCGAAATACTAGGGAAACTCATATGCAAATCGGCATGCTCCATTCGGTTTGCTTTACTACAATTAGCACAGATGCCACAAGAGTCAAATTCACTTTTATTTTCGCAGAATATGTATTGAGCCAAGGCAAAAGCCATGGGCAATCCGCCCGTGCCTTCAGCGCCTGAAATAAGCAAAGCATGTGGGAATACATTACGAGTCCACATTCTAACTAATCCGTCTTTTGCTGCCTGCTGACCTACTACACTAGCGAAGTTCAATATTATCGATTGCTAAGGGTGAATAATTAATAAACAACAAAGCTAGTTAAGAAGGCAGTAAACAACAAAAATGAACTGTTACTACCCATAGTGGGTATTCATTGTTTGTGTATCTAAGTTGTCTACTAAATTATACGAAGGCAGTAACCAGAAATGATGTATAGTTGCCTGTAAGTACAATATTATTTTTTTGTGTTGTACGACGATCTGTTTTCCTGACCATAATCATTTTTTCTAATCTTGAATATAGTTAAGTTTGTTGAAATACATAAGCATGAGCCAGCACCCGAATATTGAAGAATTCAGTGGATACCCCCACTATTCCGCGAGTGAAGACATAACTAGGCCAACGAACAACAACGGTCGGGAGCGACTAGAACCCGCTGACCCAATTGTGTCATTTAATGATGCAATAGACCCTAGAGATTCCGAGGGAGTAATTTTAGTGACGACAGAAGAAGACATTACAGACGAAGAGATAACACTGCTAGAGTATGCTGCACAAAACCTTACCGACAATACACTATATACTGCTTCACTAGATGCTGTAGACAATGAAGGAATACTCTTAAACGAATCTGGGGCGCTGAGCTCTGCTACTGATGGTAGTACGCTAGATATACCTGGAAGTGAAGATGATGATATGCAAGAGAATATAGGTGCTGAAGATGAAGAGAATAACTACTACAGTTTAGGAGGGGATATTCATAGTTCGTTAGACGAGAACGCTTAAAATAATATGCTAGCCAGTAGGATAATCAACCTGCTGGCTATTTAGTTGTACACTCATCCAAGCATAAATTTTCTGTAATTATGAGTCAACCAATAAAAGACGAAACTCCTGGACAATATGTGATGCGTCTTCTGGATCTAGGAGAGCCAAGGGCGCAAATAGAACAATATTTGCTAGATCATGGACATGACCTTTCATTCATAAAAGAGCTGGTAGATGCAACTGTTGCGCTGCGCAATGCACGTAGACGTACATTGGGCTTATCGCTCATATTGGCGGGTGGGGTAGTGTGTTTTCTCAGTTTCCTGCTCACCATTACTGGTGTTTTTTCGGGTACTGATGGTCATGGTTTTGCACTATTTGGGCTCACATCGATAGGGGTGATTATAGTGTTTGTTGGGTTTACTTATGTATTCTAATATTGTTCGTTAGTCAGTTGTCTCTCTACTTCTATTCTTCTTTAGTATCCATCACTATTGTTACTGGACCATCATTAGTGAGGCTCACTTTCATATCTGCACCAAAAACACCAGTCGCAACATTTTTGCCCAGTTGCGAACTCAATTGATTGCAAAAGTATTCGTATAATGTGGTGGCTACATCGGGTTTGGCAGCCTTTATAAACGAGGGCCTATTACCCTTTTTGTAAGCAGCATGAAGTGTGAACTGACTAATTACAAGTATCTCTCCGTCAGTTTGTTTTATATCGAGATTCATTTTGCCATTTTCGTCATTCATCACCCTTAGTTGGGCTATTTTACTGGCCAGCCACTCTGCATCAATATTCGCATCGGCATGCTCAACACCTAGCAGTATCATGTATCCTGCTCCTATTGCAGCTTTTACTTTACCATCGATAGTTACGCTGGCCTCAGATACCCGTTGTATTACAGCTCGCATCGTTATACTTTTTTTTTGTACTAATGTAGCCAGTTTTTTAGTAGATAGGGCTTCCTTTTTTGGGTATTATCGGATGTTTCATCTCAAGCTCATCTATTACCGTTAATTTTGCATTTATGCATCAGCTTACAGATACGATAGTAGCAATAGCCACTCCGCCCGGTGAGGGTGCCATAGGTATAATTCGTCTTAGTGGTCCAGATGCTATAAACATTGTACAGTCTCATTTTCGTGGTGCTGATTTAACCAAGCAAACATCGCACACTTTGCATTTTGGACGTGTAGTACATCAAGGGGGGGTTATAGATGAGGTGGTAGTGAGCCTCTACAATGGCCCTCGAAGCTACACTGGACAAAATGTGGTAGAGGTATCTTGTCACGGGTCTTCCTACATATTGCAACAGTTACTGGCAATGTATGCCGCTGCTGGTGCACGTATGGCGCAGCCTGGCGAGTTTACGATGCGTGCTTTTCTAAATGGCAAGCTCGACCTGACACAAGCTGAGGCCGTTGCCGACCTAATAGCTAGCAACAGTAGTAGTGCACATAAAGCAGCTATGCATAACCTGCGTGGGGGTTTTTCACACGACCTTGCAGCAATGCGCGAGCAGCTGATACGTTTCAGTGCCCTAATAGAATTGGAGCTAGATTTCAGTCAGGAAGATGTGGAGTTTGCAGATCGTACGCAGTTTTATAGTCTCATTACCCAAATTACTCTAGCCACACAGCAGTTGGCCAGTTCTTTTAGGCTGGGTAATGCGATAAAAAATGGTGTAAGTGTAGCAATAGCAGGCAAACCTAATGCTGGCAAAAGCACCTTGCTCAATGCACTGCTCAATGAAGAGCGCGCGATAGTAAGTGAGACAGCAGGTACCACACGCGACACTATAGAAGAGGTACTTAACATCAACGGCATATTGTACCGGCTCATAGATACAGCGGGCATTCGGCAGCATACAACCGACCTTATAGAACAGCAAGGTATAGCCCGCAGCCGCATTGCTATGAGCAATGCTGATATAGTTGTTTACTTGTTTGATGTTGCAGGTTTTCTAAACTCTGATTACGAGCATAACGACCTACTGACACAGATAGAGTCTTTCCGCTCATCAGGTACAACATTCCTTTTGGTGGGTAACAAAGCTGATATACCTGGAATGCCTTCAGCCAAAGCCGCTATGCAGTTATTGGGAGTGCCCGTTTTACTCATTTCTGCACGCAATAAAGAGCATATTACTGACCTTAAAGAAGCTCTTTATAACCTGGTAACAGGTGGGCAAATACAGCATGAAGGTACCATTGTGACCAATGCACGCCACTACGCGGCTTTGCAAGATGTGCTGTCTTCTCTATCCGACATAAAAACCGGAATGGACACCAATTTGTCAGGTGACTTATTGTCACTGGACATTCGGCGTTGTCTTCACTATCTTGGTACAATCACTGGTCAGGTAACTACCGAGGATAAACTAGACTATATTTTTTCGAAGTTTTGTATCGGAAAGTAGGTAGGTTGTTGGCTATTAGCGCATTGGTACGTTGTTTTACAGATTCAATGTCTAACAGGTTGCAACAGTTGTGGTTTGCATCGACAATATTATTTGATGTTAGGAAAGGTGAATTTTGATAGACAGCCTAGAATAAAATAGCTGAAATAGATACTTTGCCTTCAATATAACATCGAAGTAGTAAGATGTGAGAATAATGCTGGTGACGAAATACGTTACTTATTGAACAAGTTCATAGCCTTTGTGATGCCTTGAGTAGCAAAACACTCTATGGCATCTATGGTTTTGAGTAAAGACTCTTGTACCATTGGCATCTCTGATGGTTTCCATTTTCCTAGTACAAACTCTACCTGCCTGCCTTTAGGAAAGTCGCTACCTATCCCAAATCGCAACCTTGGATAGTTGTTGTGGGTAAGCACAAGATTGATGTTTTTAAGTCCGTTGTGCCCTGCATCGCTACCTGTAGCACGCAGGCGTAGTGTACCCAATGGCAATGCGAGGTCATCAACTATCACCAATACATTTTCAATGGTTATTTTTTCTTTATCCATCCAATACTTTAAAGCTTTGCCACTCAGGTTCATGTAGGTAGTGGGTTTTATAACGACGAAGGTTTTGCCTTTCCACCGCACCTCTGCTACAAATGCATGACGGTCGAGCGTGAAAGAACCACCGTTTTTTATCACAAATGTATCTGCTACGTCAAAGCCTATGTTGTGGCGGGTTGCATCATATTCAGCCCCAATATTTCCCAGTCCAACAATTAAAAATTTCATGGGGCTAAGGTAAGCAACCTTCACTTTATTCTGCAATCATACCGATTTGTCATCTCATAATACTACAATAAAAAAGGGGACAACCTGCTGGCTACCCCCTCTGAAATGTTTGTTTATATGCTATTATTTAAACTCAGTATCAGGTATGTTTTTATTTACCTCTACTGTCTGTACTTTAAGATTCAGGCTCATACCACCAGCAGGTATACTCATAAAGTAGGGCATTTTGTAGCCATTAGTACCTGGCACTTCTCTATAGTCCGACATATCTGTAGACTGAGATACTTCATTTCCCTGAGGGTCTTTTTCAAATTTAGTTTGTCTTACCAAAAGACCGCTTTTCTGGTCAAAGTATTCTACAGTTTTTTTGTTGGCAGCATCTATAGATTCTATGATGAAAGCATCTGTACCTTCTATTGTTTCCATGCCTTTCAGTGTGCGTTTGATGCCATACATGGCGTCATGCAATTCAGCTTGCATATCGGCTTCTTGCTTCGTTTCCGCAATTTCTTCTGCTTCTAGGTCTTTACGATTGCCTTGCGCTTCCTGATAACCTTTAGTGCCGTCAAATACTTTTTTCTGGAAAGTCATTTTTTTGCCACCCATATCAGCTTCTACTGTTTGTCTCAACTTCATGCCAGATTTCTTTGCAATTGTAACCGTCAGGGCCATTCCTTGCAATTCCGTTGTGCTGATCACTTTTATGTCTTTAAGGCTATTCAGCGCTTTTTCGCCACCGATTGCTGCAACGTATTTTTTATATACATCGTCAGCGGTCAGTCCCAGTGGAGCAGCTTTCACATCTGTGGGTGTTATGGGTTTGCCTGAATAATCATAATAATCCAGTTTACCATCCGCTGAGAAACGAGCGAGTTTATTTCCCACCTCTTCTCTGCTACCAGCTACGACAATGTTAGCATTGTCGGGGCGAATGTATTTCTGAGCAGTCTGAAGTACATCGTCTGCAGTTACTGCACTCAGATTTTTGAGGTAGTTTTTGTAGTAGTCAGCAGGCATATTGTAGCGTACCGTGTTTATTGCAAACTGGGCTATACGTTTTGGATCTTCTAGACCTATGGCAAAATTTCCAGAGATGTAATTGATGGTATTTTGTAGTGTGCTATCGCTTACTTTTTCGGTGCGTATGATACGCATCTCATTCAGCAAAGCTTCCAATGCACTGTCTGAAACTGCATTTTTACATTTAAGTTCGGCTGTAAAGTTACCACATACATCATCTTCGCTGAGAGAAGAATAAGAGCCATAACCCCAACCATGTTTTTCACGGATGTTCTGGAAGAGACGTCCCTGTGAACCACCACCCAATATTGTGTTGGTAACACGTGCTTTTATCACATCTGGCATGCCTGGTTTCAAATCTGCTATTGGGTAGGTAACATTAATTACGCTTTGTACAGCTGATGTACGAGGTGCAAAAGAAACCTTTGTGGGCTTGTTTGGGGCAGTAGCTGGAGCAGGATAATTAACCGCTACAACATTGTTTTTTTGCCATTTGCCAAAGTGCTTTTCTATAATTGGCTTCATTTCAGCAGCAGTTACATCGCCTACAATAGCCATGTAGGCTACATTAGGGCG
>CAMDNC010000178.1 GCA_945902755.1 Flavipsychrobacter stenotrophus | reverse complement strand
GGGGGCTGACCGAGGACGGAGCGCTAGGCAAAACATGCGCAAATAGAGACCAAGCCAAGAATGGTGTTGAAATTGAAGACTTTATTTTTTGGGGGTGAACAATGCCGCCTCAGCTTCTAATATTTTGCTGACGTCGAAGTATATACCTTTTACATTAGATTTATTGTCGGCAACTTTAAGGTAATCGCATCTTTCAATCAAAGATTGCGTTCCTCCAAAATTGAAACCCAATAGTGATAACATGGTATATTCGTCGTCTATTGAATTCACATGAAATCCTGATTTGGTGGTTTTGCCATCGCCTGTGGAGTAGATGGTGTAGGCAATCATTTTCATTTTGTAGTCATAATACACTGCCGCTGGGTCGTTTAGATCAGTGTATAAATTGTAGAGTGTGTTGATGGTTTTAAGATTGAAGGGTGATTTTGCGTGTGTTAGTTGGTAGTATTTGATCAGATTAATTTTATCGTTGTAGGAGATGCTATCGTGTTTGTAAATGGCATTTATGGAGTCGCGATATACATCGGTAGCAAATAGATTTAAATACTTTTTTTCATGGAAAAAAACGCCGTAATACAGTACCTGCATTTCGGTGCCTGAGATAGAAGTATCATTGTTTTGATACTTGAGCATGAGTTTAGGGTAGAATTTATCGCTTTGTGGGTCTTCTGCCATCTTTTTTATGTTATCGTAGTTGGGGGCTTTAAATTCTTCTTGGCTTGTAGCAAATAAGGGCAATAGAAGAGATAGGACGATAATGGTGAATAGATTGCGCATAGGTATGTTTTTATCGAATGTACAAATATTGTTTGAGTTAGTTTTGTGAATCGTATTAATTTATCATTTATTGTGTTTGCAGCCTTTTGGGGAAGGCTGCGATGAAGTGGAGCTGAGAGATAGGGGGTTTGGAATGGTAGTAGCAATTGATAAGAATGGGTAACTGACCAGTGAAAATGTGCTGGAGGGTTTAATGAATGCCGATGTCGTTTTAAGAGGGCGGTTTAACAAGCCTGAAATATGAAAGTCTTATTGTAGTCTTGGATTGATAATATATCTATTTGGTTGTAGTTTATTTATACATCGATAATATTACCATAATGCATCTGGGATAGCTTTGTCTTTGACAAAAACCTAAGAAAATGAATTTAAAACTACTCTTGCTTCCAGTATTTATTGCTGGTACGGTACTACCGAGTGTCAGCAGTCTGGCACAGGTAACCGGGCCTAGTACTACGTCGTCGCCATACCTGCTACCGGACGTAACTGGTGCCGTATTTACATCTTTGCTAACTGCCAACGAGACTGTAGGCGGTTACAGGATGTGTGGTCTCCTAGATGGTATGGGTGCATATGATAATGGTGATGGAACATTTACCGTTGTTATTAATCATGAAATGTCGAATAGCGCAGGAGTTGTAAGGGCTCATGGATCTACAGGTGCGTTTGTTTCGAAATGGATTATCAATAAATCAACTCTAGCAGTAACAAGTGGTAGCGACCTGATACAGACAGTTCACCTATGGAACAATGCAACATCGGCCTATGTGGTATATAGCTCAACTACCCCATCAACTCTGGCTGAGTTTGACCGTTTTTGTTCGGCAGACCTTCCGGCGGTTAGTGCATTTTACAACAGTGTAACAGGGAAGGGCACGACGAACCGGATATTTATGAATGGGGAAGAATCTGGAGCTGAAGGGCGTGGATTTGCCCACATCGTGACTGGGACAGAGGCAGGGCATACTTATGAGTTGCCTTATCTGGGGAAGTTTTCTTGGGAAAATTCTGTTGCAAGCCCAGTGGCGAGCGACTCAACTGTAGTGATAGGACTAGATGATGCTACACCGGGACAGTTGTATTTGTACCTTGGCACAAAGACGACTACGGGTAATGATGTAGAAAAAGCTGGTCTTACTAATGGCATGCTGTATGGCATAAAAGTAACTGGGCTCACAGCCGAAACGAGCAGCAGTGTACCAGCAGCAGGTACGGCGTTTACGCTTGCCAGCCTGGGTGATGTACATAGCATGACTGGCTCAACAATAAATTCGAACAGCAATACAGCTGGTGTTACTACTTTCCTTCGCCCGGAAGATGGTGTGTGGGATCCTGTTAATCCGAATGACTTTTACTTCGTTACCACCAACTCTTTTTCATCGCCGAGCCGCCTGTGGAGACTGCGTTTTACAAATGTGCGCAACCCACTACTAGGTGGTACAATAACGGCAGTACTGGATGGCTCAGAAGGTCAGAAAATGCTGGACAATATAGGTATTGACCATTTCGGGCATATACTGATGCAGGAAGACGTAGGCGCAAATACACATAATGGTAAAATATGGCAATATACTATTGCTACTGACGCCCTAGTGCAGGTAGGCTCTCATGACCCTGCGAGGTTTACCATAGGTGGTTCATCGTTTCTGACCATAGATGAAGAAGCTTCTGGGATAATAGACATGGAAGAGATACTGGGACCAGGCAAATTCCTGTTGGTAGACCAAGCACATTACAGTATTTCGGGAGAAGTAGTGCAGGGTGGTCAGTTGTTGGCTTTCGACAATCCTGATTCTTACAACTCTTCACCTGAAATAGGTGTTTCGGGAAATGCGGTAGCCATAGTAGATGGAGATAATAGCCCTGCAACCACTGACAATACGAATTTTGGTACCACTTCTGTAGGTGTGCCAGTTTCTAAGACTTTTGTGATTAATAATACGGGTGCGGGAAGCCTCATAATATCAGGTATTACCTTCTCTGGTGCGAATGCATCTGATTTCAGCCTAGTAAGTGCCCCTACGTTCCCGCTTACTGTAGCTGCTGCTGGTTCTTATACCATTACTGCTAATTTCACTCCTGCTGCTACTGGCATGAGGAATGCTACTATGAATATTAACTGCAATGACGTAACAGAAGGTATATACGATTTTGCTATCACAGGTAACGGTATTCCGCTAGGTGTTGGTAAGGTGGAAAACGCAGCATCTTTTGTGATTTACCCAGTGCCGGCGCGCGATGCAGCAATCCTGAAGATAGATATGCCAGTAGGTAACCGCATAACGGCTGATGTACTGGATATGCAAGGAAAGCAGGTATTGCCAACAGTATCGAAAAATGTACCGGCAGGACAAGAGCAAATAGAATTCAATACATCGACCTTGGCGAATGGCATTTATTTTGTGAGAGTGACCGATGGTGTTTCGATGTCTAATTTGAAATTAGTGATAGTGCGCTAATGGGACTCAATAATAAAAACTGACATTGTATTAATAAAAAAAGCAAGCGTAGCTTGCTTTTTTTATTAATACGGAATTTTGAGATGTGGTATTGGCTATTTTTTGATGCTGGATGAGGCATGTAAGAGAATGGGGCGTCATCTAATACTAAGAATACCAATTGATATTAAAGCAAACGTGATGTTGAGGATTGTTGAAGGCTATAGAAATTGACTAGAAGGGATGGAAAACTGTATACATATGATGGTTGTAGGCAGGGATGCCAACGATGGCTGGTAACGGAATAGAGATATATAGTTGTAATTTTGGAGTAATAAATTTATTACCTTTGTGGTTATGAAGTATAATGAACTTTTCAGACTTCTAAAAAAGGACGGTTGGTATGAAGTAAGACAAAAGGGTAGCCATACTATAATGCAGCACCCTACAAAAACAGTGCAATTGACAGTACCTAACCATTCGGGTAAAGAAGTAAAAAAAGGTTTGTTAACTGCTATACTGAAGCAAGCTGATATAAAAACTACAAAGCGATGAAAAGGCCGAAAATTAAAGTAACAGTAACTAAAGAAGATACAGGATACAGTGCCAACACTTTGGTAGGCAGCAATTTTGTAGGTACTGAAGCTGCAACGTTTGAGGAACTGAAAGCGAATTTTTTGGAGGCATTGAACCTAACATTTGAGGATAAAGGTGTTGTTTATGCTATAGAGGAAATAAAGTTTGAATACGACCTAGAGAGTTTCTTTGATTTTTATAAGGTTATCAATGCTAAGGCTCTATCTGAACGGATAGGGATGAACCAAAGTTTGCTGGCCCAATACATTAAAGGCATTAAAAAACCTTCTGCTTTGCAAACCAAAAGAATACTAGAAGGTGTACAACAAATAGGGCGAGAACTAATGGAGGTTAGTTTTTTGCTGTAGTTGGTAGTGGGGCTTTTTGTGAGGTTCGCAAGCTTTAGGTTGTTAGAATGAGGAAGTGGCGATATGCCTCAATGAATAGATAAGGATCAAGCAAAAACAAATAGGAACAATAGAAGGGATGTGCTTTGCAGCCTTTATTGTTATCTTTAATTGTTATGAATAGGCGAAGGGCAATAATCAGGATGGGATGGATAATGATTGCTGGTATTTATATGCCGCTTATTATTTGGGTTCTCGTTGCGAACATTTTTCCTGACATAGTTTGGGTATTCTCGCTTTTATTTGCGTATTTGGTATGGATTTGGTTCTTCGGAGGGTATATTAAACGAATGCACGAGCGAATAAACCGCGATTATCCTAAGGAAGAGGAAAACTCAAATGCAGACACTACCTAGTTGTAGAAGTAAACTATGCTGGATGCTGTAATAGTTTCTTTAGTAATGCTATTTGGCCTAGATGATAGTGGGTATGCTCTATGATACCGTTCATGTTTCGGAAGTAGTTGCCGTACTTTTCGTGGGTAAAGTTTTCCCATAGGGTAGGCTCGGGCAACTGTTCTAGTAGGGTGGCAAAAGCTTCGACATCTGCCCACACCTTTGCCTGCATATTGTGCCAGTCGGTGTGATTGTTGATGGGGGGATGGGCGAAACTTTCTGAATCTTTTGCATTGAGTGGTGCGCCCTGCAATACTGCTAAAACTGCTGTGACGTAATAGCTCATGTGGTGGACAAGTGTGGCTATGGTGTTGATGTTGTATACCTGCGTAGTGGCTTGCTTCCACGTAACATCAGCTAGGGTGTCTTTGAGATTGGAGCAGGTCCAGTTGCCACCAAAAAATACTTCTTTGAAGTGTTTTGCTAGTTGGGTGGGGGTGTTCATGTGCTTCGTGTTTAGCCTTACAAAATAAACAACAATAGTTGAATCTTACGACTTTTGACAGCATGTGTTAGTAGTAGTATATTGCAATGTAATATTGGGTAAATAGCCAATAGCTTACTATCGGGGGTAGTAGTGTTTCTGCCCTGATGAATACTATCTGAAAGGGATATAACAATAAATTTTATCGACATGTACCATTTCTCTTACTTCAAGGAAAAAGACAAAAAAATCATTCTGGATTTTATTGAAATGAATCCGTTTGCATTTATGACGGGCAGTTATCTATCGGGTGGGCAAGTAGCCACACAAATACCTGTATTGCTAGAAGAGAGGGGTGGTGAGCTGTACCTGCAGGGGCATATTATGCGCAATACGGATCATCATAAAGCTTTTGTAGAAAACCCTAATGCTTTGCTGGTGTTTACGGGACCGAGTTGTTATGTGAGTGCCTCGTGGTATAGCAATCCTCAAATAGGCTCTACGTGGAATTATATGAGTGTGCACGTTGCTGGTAAGGTGAGTTTTATGACTAATGAGGAACTGGTGGCTTTTATGAGGAAATTGACCTTGAAATTTGAGAAGGGTAATAGTGAATCACTTACTTTTTATGACAACTTGCCGGATAATTTTTTGAATAAAATGATGCCGGCGATAGTTGGTTTCGAGATCAAAGCGGAGCAACTAGAGAATACATTTAAGCTGAGCCAGAATAGGGATGAAAAGAGCTATGATAATATTATCATGAAATTGGAGGAACAAGGAGGGAGTAGTGCCTTGGTAGCGGGGGAGATGCGAAAAAGAAAAGCAGCGTTGTTTCCGAGTGGAGTGGAATGGGATGCATCGAAGTTTGATTCGTAATGATTATAAATACATTATTCAGTACTACGTGGAAATAAAAAAACTGGAGCCATTTGATGTTTCAGATTTCAGGGACTTGATAGAAATTTTCAAAGATGTTTTTGAAAATGATAAGGATATACCCAATAGTGAGTATTTGGGTGGGTTGCTATCTAAAACGGATTTTATAGTGTTTGTGGTGATACTGGATGGCAAAGTGGTGGGTGGCTTAACCATCTATGTTTTGCACGGATACTATAGTGAGCAGCCTACAGCCTACCTATATGATGTGGGTATATCACCTAAACATCAGGGAAAGGGCTTAGGGAAAGCACTAATGGCTGAGGTGTGTAGGTACTGCCAACAAAACAACTTTGAAGAAGCCTATGTGGAGGCTGAAAGTGATGACATAGATGCAGTAGGCTTTTACAGAAA
>CAMDNC010000177.1 GCA_945902755.1 Flavipsychrobacter stenotrophus | reverse complement strand
TTATCAATTCGGCATTTATGCTCATGGGAGGCTGCTTTTCAAAACTTACTTACTGCAGGGAATATGGAACCCCCTCCATTACAGCATGGAACAATGCCGATAGCACACCCCGCCTCGCCGATGCGAATGGTGTTCTGGCTGAAGCCTTTTACCTAGAGATCGACTTTAATGATACCGTGTACAGTTGTTCGTTTGTCCCTACTAATCCGTTCATAACCAAAACATATGCTTTTAAGAGGGCTTATAATTACCTGCGAGAAGAAAAGCTCGATAGCTACTCTATCATTAGCAATCATGACTTCGATGCTACACACCCTGCAGGTGCATCGCTCAGAGACGTTTTTTCAAAACCACAGTACGATCGTTATTACCTGATACAAAAACCAGCAGACACTGGTACGCATACATTTTCAGTAATGCTATTTGTCAAAGACCCAGACAAAACCCTTATCGCGTCTACCTCACCAGTAAAGCTGTTGTTATGATAAAATGGCTGTACCTTTTTTTGCTTACCTTCCCATTGTCAGCTTCCGCCATTCGCGACAGTACCAAAGATGATATCTGTTTAGAAGCAGCTTTTGCTTACGGTGGTGTAGGTCTTGCGCATAAACACTTTGTTCCTGGCAATTTATCTCCCGGTCCCGGCGTTAGCATTCGTGGGTCGTTCCGTATAATGCGTGGCTTTTCATTAGGTATGGCCTACAGCCTTATTGCTAGCAAAACAGATAAGGAGCGTATGACTGCCGAAGCATATGCGCTTTATCATCAGCCCGGTTATTACACCACCGTCAACGTTATTTCAGAATATTATAATTTTTCCAGTTTCTCTTTTTTTGCCAAACACAATTTTCAATTTAAATCTTTTGAACTAGAGCCATATCTACAATTCGGCTTTCCTTGGGCAAGCGAGGGACAGTATTTTGGTAAACAGTTCACTGTTCGTTCAAAAAAGATGAATAGCAATATCACCAACACATCAACTGTTTATTACACAGATATCGGTGCATCTGAGTACGGTGTAGGGCTCAGCCTCAGCAAACAATTATTGGAGTGTTTTTACTTTACACTGGGTGCCGGCTATAATACTGGTCGCATCAATTACATAATAGAAGATAGGGTAACCGATGTCTATGGCAAATCCACCCAAAAAGACGTTAACGTTACTACCGCATACAATGCTTGGCAGTTGCGTACAGGCATTCAAATCAGGTTCAAGTACAAGGATATGGATATATAAATTCCATTAACGTAAACTGTGGTCCCCCCTCCACTCCATGCATTTGCTTGGTACTCACAGCCGCAAGCGTCGCGCTTGCGAAAACCCATCCACAACAAATTCAAGCAATCTGCGTTAAATATTAAATCTGTATTCATGGGTCGTATATTGTTTGTCTTAGTTGTAGCACTGTGGTTTGCCTTGCCCGCTTGCAGACAGCAATCTATCAGTGAAACTAACATCACGCCCGACAGTACCCAGACAAATACAGATACCAACACCGTTAAAGCAGCAGAATATCAACCATACACCGACACTTTCAGCGGAGGCATGTACAGAGGATACGCACATTACAAGCCCGTAGGAGATACTATAATACGTTTTTATGTCAACTACTTCGCAAAAGATAGTTTCCGAATAACCAGCAATGTTAGATATCCTCACGATGAAAATTTTAATATATTCTCTTTGGACCTTAAATTTTCAATAAACTCAGAAAAATTGTATTCAAACAATATAACAAGCCGTAAGCACATAATTTTCAAACAAGACAGCGTTTTATTTTCTTGGGAAGTGCAAGAAGGGCAAGTCAACAGAGGTCCGTTAGGCGGCAGTATCTATAACTCTTTGGTGGCCTATGGAAAGAAAAAATCTAAGTTTGAGAGATCTTATGGCCCCCATCTGCTCCAAGCATTTGTTGGGTCCTCACACCCGCAAGCGGCGCGCTTGCGAAAACCTAAATTGTGGATATCTTAATCACTGCCACACCAATTTTGTCATAAGTTGGCGCACTTTTTGCGGCGTTTATACAGGGCAGTCTATTTGCCCATTACCCTATAACCCCCCAATCATAATGTCAGCTAATAATGTCCACAAGCATCAAAACAACCATACCCACAATACCCCCACCACAAAAACCACCGGCAAATGCCCACAAACCTTTTAGTAGCCATAGCTTTATGCGAAGGCTATCGGAAAAGTGAATAGTATTGATAATCAACCACTTAGGTGCCAAAACACATGAAAACACCGGCAACAAACCGGCAAAACCGGAAAGTAACAATAAACCCAATATGACTAGAAATAACCCATCCAGCGAAGGTAACACAACACCCACAGTCACAGAATATCACCACCAGCAAATGCCCACAAACCTTTTAGTAGCCATAGCTTTTCAGCGACGGCTACTGCAAAAATGAATAGTATTGATAATCAACCACTTAGGTGCCAAAACACATGAAAACACCGGCAACAAACCGGCAAAACAAGAAATGATAAATAAACAAAGTATGAAAGAAATAAGTACATAATACCAGCCGATAGATATAAGAAAGCCCAGCCCTTGATGGTGCCTTTTGATGCCGAAGAAGAAAGAACAGCAGACAAATTTATAAACCCCAACCCCCAACCCATAACAAAAAGCTAGAAAGTAGCATTGCACCGGCAGAAAACCAGCACCAGGTAGCTGCCAGTAGCCGAAGGATAACAGCGTAGAGCTACTTTTTTGTCAGCGGAGCGATTGACAAAAAATTTCCTTTTCTTTTGGTTCTTTTCTTTTTGAAACGAAAAAGAAAAGAACACAGCACACGGTCAGAATAACACCGAGCAGAAAACACCACTAAAAGCAAAAAAGAATACCATTGATAATCAACCACTTACACCCAAAACCATAGGAAACAACCGGCAAAAAACCGGAAATTAGAAATAAACAAAATATGAAAACAAACCCACAATCACAAACCCCAAAATGACCCACATCCTCAAAATTCTAAAATCCTGATACAGGCAAGAACTACCCAGCAAATGCAACCAACCTGCAAAAATGAATACCATTGATAATCAACGAGTTAAGTACCAAAACCCATGAAAATACCGGCAACAAACCGGCAAAACCGGAAACACCCTGCACTATCATCCTGAAAAAAGATTACAACCACAACAAATACAAACAAAATGCGTTAAATTTAAAACCGGAATTTATGGGTCGTTTATTCTTTGTCTTAGCTGTAATACTGTGGTTCGCTTTGCCTGCCTGCAAAAAACAATCTAACAGTGCCGCCGAAATCCAGCCCGACAGTACTCACACAGACACAGATACAAACACAGTTAAAGCAGCAGAATATCAACCATACACCGACACTTTCGTTGGCGGCATGTACAGAGAATACGCACATTACAAGCCAGTTGGTGATACTATAATACGTTTTTATGTCAACTACTTCGCAAAAGATAATTTTCGCATTACCAGTAATGTAAGATATCCTCACGATGAAAATTTTAATATATTCTCTTTGGATCTTAAATTTTTAATAAACTCAGAAAAATTGTATACTGACAATATAACAAGCCGTAAGCACATAATTTTCAAACAAGACAGTGTTTTATTTTCTTGGGAAGTGCAAGAAGGGCAAGCCAACAGAGGTCCGTTAGGCGGCAGTATCTATAACTCTTTGGTGGCCTATGGAAAGAAAAAATCTAAGTTTTAGAGATCTTATTGCCCCCATCTGCTCCAAGCATTTGTTGGGTCCTCACACCCGCAAGCGTCGCGCTTGCGAAAAACTAAATTGTGGATATCTTAATCACTGCCACACCAATTTTGACATAAGTTGGCGCACTTTTTGCAGCATAAGTACAGCACAGTCTATTTGCCCATTACCCTATAACCCCCCTAATCATTATGTCAACTAATAATCTCCCCAAGCATCAAAACAACGTAGCCACAATACCCCATCACAAAAACCACCAGCAAATGCCCACAAACCGGAAAAGTGAATAGCATTGATAATCAACGAGTTAACCCCAAAACCATAGGGAAACACCGGAAACGAAGCCGGAAACACAGCCCCTTCGGCTGTCCCTCCGCTCTCGCTCTCTTTCTCACTCTAAAAAACAAAACCTAACATGAAAATGCCCACAAACCTTTTACTAGCCATAGCTTTATGCGAAGGTTATCGGAAAAGTGAATAGTGTTGATAATCAACGAGTTAACCCCAAAAACACATGAAAACACAGGCAACAAACCGGCAAAACCTGTTAGTAGCCATTACAATTTTTCGAAGGCTACTGAAATGAAAAACAAAAATTCTAAATTTCACTAACTCTTAGTAATCCTGTAAAATCTCTAATCCTTTAAATTCTGAATCTGAAAACAACTAACCCCGCAATTGTCAATTTGTTGATAAGTAACTACTTTTCTCATTTTCTAATTACTACATTTGCCTACAGCATTAACTTTATTTTTCTTTGAGGATTACTAATTATCCACCCAACTAAAATAATATTTGCTATTGTCTTGTATAGATAGGATAATTGGCTTAATTTGCTGTCATAATTTTTTTTACCGATTCATAAACGACTAATAAGATGAAGAAATTATTACTTGGCTTAAGTGCTACGGTGCTGTTTTCAGGTAGTCTGATGGCGCAGGATGTACACTTTACCCAATATTTCACATCGCCGTTGACACTCAATCCGGCTATGACCGGTTTAGTGGCCGACGACCTTCGTTTTTCTGGCAACTACCGTCAGCAGTGGGCTTCAGTTTCCCCCAATCCTTATATTACCGGCTCTATGTCTTTCGATATCGCTACCCTAAAAGGAAAACTTCCAGAGGGTGATGCGTTAGGTCTTGGTTTCCTCGGCCTTTACGACAAGTCGGGTTCGGGTGGGCTCACCAACACTACTGTAGGCCTTTCTGCTAGCTACCACAAGGCTTTTGGCAGAGACAGAAAACAACACATTTCTTTTGGCTTGCAGGGCGTATTGGTACAGAAAAGCCTCAATTTCGCAAAGCTTACTTTCGAAGATATGTACAATTCAGGTAGCGGCACATTAGCCTTCCCTACCAGCGAAACCTTCAACAACGGCGATCTTACCTATCCCGATTTCAACCTCGGTGTCATGTATTCTGGTCAGGTGTCTGATAACGCCACTTTCTATCTAGGTTACTCTCAGTACCACCTCACTCGCCCAGTCGAAACATTCCAACCCGGTGGTGGTTTGCCAGGTGCCGAAGATCATCAAATCAGCAATCGTCATACAGCCTATATTGGTGGCTCGTTCGATATGAACCCCAATACTGTACTTTACACAAGTGGTCTTTATCAGGCTCAGGCTGGTGCTCAGGAGTTTATATTGGGTGCAGCAGTTGGTTTTGTACTCAATCCCGGTCACGATGCCGAATATCAGAAAAATACCATTCTTTATCTGGGTGGTTGGTATCGTTACGGCGATGCAGTATCTCCTTACATGGGCCTAGAATGGTCTAAAATGCGCCTCGGTATCAGCTACGATGTCAATGTATCTAGTTTCGCTTCTGCCACAAGAGGCGCCGGTGGTTACGAGATATCATTGATCTACTTCGGTCGTATCAACAAGACCGAAAGAAACCCCAACTACAGCTGGTCATGTCCTAAACTTTATTAATAATCATAATATTTATTCCCTCTCAAAACCGGCTCCTCGCCGGTTTTGTAGTTTATGCCCAATTTTTGTGGCTGTGCTTGTTTGCTCATTTATCCTCATATATCAATAACAATGTCTACTCCCAAAACCAAAGGAACATTAGTACTTATACCACTGCCCATCATTGAGGGCGCACATCAAACCCTACCCCAGGAAGTTTACACCCACACCCTGCACGTTCAGCATTATTTTGCTGAGAACGTACGTACAGCCCGCAGATTTCTCAGGTCGCTCCACGCCACTCTCCCCCTTGATAATATTCAGTTTTCCGAGATAGATAAACACACAGGCCCAGACATACCACTCCTCAAAAAGTGGCTCAGCGAGGGCAAACAGGTGGGTGTCATGAGCGAAGCTGGCTGCCCCGCCATCGCCGATCCCGGTAGCCATCTTGTAGCTGTAGCACATACTATGGCTGCCACTGTAGTGCCACTTACGGGGCCATCTTCTATTATATTAGCACTTATGGCATCAGGCCTTAGCGGCCAAAATTTCGCCTTCTGTGGCTACCTCCCTGTCAAAGAACCCGCTCGCAGCAAGCGCATCAAGGAGTTGGAGGCGCACTCAGCCAAAGAAAAACAAACACAGATATTTATAGAAACCCCCTACCGCAACAATAATATGTTGGCAGACCTTCTTAAAAATTGTGCACATCATAC
>CAMDNC010000176.1 GCA_945902755.1 Flavipsychrobacter stenotrophus | reverse complement strand
GCATCCCTATCATCGGGGCTGAATTTCCAAGGGGCCATGTTGTTTTCGATATTACCAAACATCATGTTCCATTCGCCTGGTGCACTGCTTTCTTCCATTATCAGGTTGCGGCGCAGTTGCATTATTATGTCCAGCGGGTCTATAGATACCGGACAGGCTTCTACGCATGCCTGGCAGGTGGTGCAGGCTCTGAGTTCTTCGGTGGTGATGTAGCCATGTAGCAGCGATTTGCCATCGTCCTTAAACTCGCCATTGAGATTGATGTTTTTACCCACTTCTTCCATACGGTCGCGGGTATCCATCATTATTTTTCTGGGCGATAGTTTTTTGCCAGTCATGTTGGCTGGGCAGGCATCGGTGCATCTGCCACACTCGGTGCAGGAGTAGGCATCGAGCAGGTTTTTCCAGCTTAGGTCTTTTATGTCTTTGGCTCCAAAACTGGTAGGTGCTGCTGCTTCGGCAGGGGCTTTGTCGGGCTCCATCATGTACAGCACTTCGTTTTGTATTTCCTTCATGTTTTTGGCTTCGCCCTGTGGGTTTAGCTTTGCATAATAGGCATTAGGGAAGGCTAGCACTATGTGCAAGTGCTTAGAATAAGGCAAGTAGTTGAGGAA
Organism: Flavipsychrobacter stenotrophus; assembly: GCA_945902755.1. Taxonomy (GTDB): domain Bacteria; phylum Bacteroidota; class Bacteroidia; order Chitinophagales; family Chitinophagaceae; genus Nemorincola; species Nemorincola stenotropha_A. The sequence continues at coordinate 5,739 of CAMDNC010000176.1, read as the reverse complement.
CAACAACACCCCTATTATGTGCAACCACCAGCAGGTGCGCTCTATTGCTATCAGTGTACCTACCGACATGCCCGAAAACATGCCTGTAAGGCTACCCGATATCCAGAAAGAATCAGTTTTAGTGTAGTGTTCGGCACCCAGCTGCTGCAATGAAAGGTCGGCAACGTTCATAATAATGAATAGCGACATCAATACTACCTCTGTAATGAGTATAAGATTAGCATCATTGCGCGGCCAGCCATTGAGCTCGGGCATATCTAGCCGCTTCACTTTCAGTACGTTTCGGCGAATGAAAAACACAACGCAACCGAGCAATACTAACACTGCCAGCACCTCGAAAAAACCTACTAAAAAGGCATATAAACTACCCAACATGGGTGCAAACAAACGATGCGCACCTGTAACACCGTCGAGCAAAATTTCGAGAATTTCAATATTGATGATGATAAAACCTGCATAAACGACCAAGTGTAACAATGCAGGAATTGGCTTTTTAAACATTTTTTTCTGCCCCAGCGCCAATAGTATCATGTTCTTCCACCGCTGCTCCCTATTATCACTGATATCCTCATCCCTTCCCAACAGTATGTTGCGGCGCATTTCCTTTACCTTTTTAGTAAAAAAGAAAATAGCAGCTACTGCGCAGATCATAAATAATATTTGTTGTGCTATTTGCATCTGGCAAGCCAATTTTAACTCGAAAGTACTTGCTTTTGCGCCAAAAGTCAAAAAAAGCAGGTTGTTTCAATCTATAGCTCTATTGTATTAGATAATTAAACGGGAACCAAGAGTATACCCAACTATTATATTTGGCATCAGACAATGATAGATACAGCAAATATTTGCTGTTTTTGTTGCCTTTATTCGTTACTTTGCCACAGATTGGGTACAAAAAGCATGGCGCTCCGCAATATTACCATCACCATTATCCTATTACTATCGCAGATGTCGCTGCTTGCACAAACCAACGATTCGTTGAAGCGTGCAGACACTAATGTGAAGTTTCGTATAGATACGGACACTTTAGTATTTGACACCAGCACATTGGTATTGCCCGCTACTCCCAAAATTGCAACTCCCCCACCCCGACTGAAACCCGGAGAATATGTGATACATGGGAAGGTAGTAGACGGTGGCACCGGCGAAGGAATACCGTTTGCGACGGTTTTTCTGCCCAGATCGCCTATTGGTACCGCAGCAGACCTAGACGGTAATTTTATCCTGAAAATGATGGGTATGCCTGTAGATACCCTGTATGTTAACGCAATAGGGTACAAGACCATTAAACGCACGCTAAGCAAATCCAGATATGAATATAACTACATACTGGAAATGGAACGATCTGAAACCGCACTTAACGAATTTGTGTTTCATGCAGGCGAAGATCCTGCGATAGTACTCATAAAAAAGATAATAGAACGTAAACCATTCAACAATCCCGACCGGACAGATAACTATAGCTACGAAGCTTACAACAGATTAGAGGCCGACCTACAACGACTATCGAAAAACCAGTTTGAGAAAATACCATTGCTGAAAAAATACAGCTTCATATACAACAATCTGGATACGGTATCAGACACAAAACCCTATCTACCTCTTTACCTTACCGAAACCCTATCGGACTATTACTTTAGGCGCAAACCTAAAAAAATAAGAGAAATCATAAAAGCCAGTATGGTGAAGGGGGTGAACAATGAAAATGTGGTGAAGTACCTGGGCACCTTTCACCAGAACATGAACATATACAAAGACTATGTACCGGTGTTTGATAAAAAGTTTGTGAGCCCTATAAGCAATGAAGGTTTACTATTTTACAAATACAAGATAAAAGACACTCAGGTAGCCTATGGACACAATATAATACTAGTACAATACACCCCGAAACGCCCATTAGAGAACTGCTTTACCGGCGACTTTTGGGTAGTAGACTCGGTATATGCCATACAACGTATAAGTATGGAGATAGGGCGAGACGTGAATATAAACTGGCTAGACAAAGTGGCTTTGTACCAAGAGTTTGCACCTGTAGACAGCTTTTGGTTTTGTGTGAAAGATAAATTTATAGCGGGTTTCTCGGCTTATAAATCAAAAAAAATGCCTGGGATGATAGGCCGCAAAACTACTACCTACCACAATATACGTATCAATAAAGACACAATAGACCAAGTACTAGATAATCCCAAAATAAAAGAAGATGTTGTAAAACTAGACTCTGCTAAATACATGAGTGACGATTGGTGGAAAGAAAACCGCCCAGATACACTGTCGAAGAATGAAGCAGCCATCTACAAAATGGTGGATACTATCAATCAGATGCCGATAACCACTGTGTACAAAAACCTGATAACCTTTGTTTCTACTGGGGTGAAAGATTTTGGCCCAATACAGTTTGGCCCCTACTTCTACCTCTATAGTTTTAATGCTGTGGAGGGCAATAGGTTCAGATTATCGCTAGGCACACCACGCAAGTTGAAAAACTTTCAGTTTACAGGTTATGTGGCGTATGGTACAAGGGACGAACGCTACAAATATGGGCTCACAGGAAAGTGGATGCTGAACCGCAACCCATGGACCTACCTGCAGTTTTATTATGCACATGATGTGAGCCAAACCACCAACTACTATGACCAGGTGGGTGCTGACAACATATTTAGCACACTGTTTAGAAAGGCAGGAGTACCTTGGAAACTGGCTTTTACTGATGACAAGCGCCTAGAATTTTACAAACAATATTTTAATGGATTGAGCCACAAACTCATACTAGAACACCGGGATTTCACCCCATTTAAACCACTGCCTAGAACTGGTATTTTCAGAGATGTAAATGGCAACCTGGCCGAAAATGTAATAAGTAGCGAGGTGGGAGTGGATTTAAGGTTTGCCTACAAAGAAAAATACTTGCAAGGACAGTTTAAAAGAGTGAGCGTCAAGAGCAAGTACCCCACCATTGGGCTGGCAGTAACAACAGGCATAAAGGGTGTGCTAGATGGTGCCTATAGTTATCAGAAAGCCCGATTGTCGATAACAGGATTTAGTTATATACCGCCATTTGGTAGTTTATACTACAATGTGTTTGCAGGAAAGTACTTTGGTAACCTCCCCTACCCGCTGCTAGAGATACACCCAGGTAACGAGTTTTACTACTACAACCGTTACGCCTTTCAGATGATGAATAATTATGAGTTCCTGAGCGACCAATATACGGGGTTCAATCTGGAGCACAATTTTGGTGGTGGTATCTTTAACCGTATACCACTGCTGAAGAAGATGAAATTTCGTCAATTCTGGACTGCTAAGGGTGTAGTAGGGTCTTTGTCGGAGGAGAACCAGCGCATAAATCTGGATAAGGGCTATGCATTCAGAACCCTAAAAGGATCGCCCTACTTGGAGCTGGGAACTGGTGTGAGTAACATACTACAAGTGGGACGTATAGACTTTGTGTGGCGTGTAACACCCAAACCTATAGCCAACGAAGCTAAATGGCGTTACTTCGGTATTTTTGGAAGTGTGCAGTTTGAGTTCTAGTACCCAATAACCTTTAACAATCTACATTAGGCGTATTGCAGCTTGTTAAAACTCGCATCAGATTGCCCCCATCGGCAGTAAAAAGCCGCCTACAAATGAATGCAGACGGCTTGGTACTCAATCAAATCCCTTATTGTGAATATGCTTGTTAATCTTATTGTTTTATTATAGGCCTAATAGCTTTGGTGTTACCATTTTCATCTTTTATGAGCAAGATGTATCTGCCACTCGGGATATCATGCGTAGTGAATGTATTGACTTTTTTGTCTGCTGGCTGCCAATTTATGAATACAGACTTACCCACCATATCATACAACTCAATATGGTCTTTTGCCGATAATCCAGATACATTAATAATGTTGGCCAAGGGATTGGGATATACAACCACTTCTTCAGTTTGTGTGAGCTCTGTAACTGATGTTGTAACAGTGTCTGGAGGCACAGTAACAGTTGTGTCAGACTTGAGAAAGTTAATTGCCGAGTCGGTAGCAGCATTGCTGAAAGAGTAAAAATAGGCGATGCTGCTTTCGTTGGCCGGATGCCTACCACCAGCGGTTGGTTTGTAACCAACGCTGTCTGAGGCACTATCTATAGGTGCTAAGTGAGCTATACGGAATGCAATACCAATAGCAATATCACCATTTGCCACACTACCCATACCATAGGTAGCACCAGGAAATGTACCATTGTAAACTGTAGCTAAATCGGTAGCAGAGCTGATAGGCCATGCATTATATATTAGTGCTTTGGCGTTAGTATCGGTTGTACCAAGCGATAATACAGCCGCAGGATAACCAACACCCACTGCCCTAACTACTGTAGCACCCAGCGGATTGGGGTATTGGTACTGAATAGTATTGTTAGTATAAAATCCACCACCTGGCCATGACTGATCGTTATCTGGGTCGAGGCTGCGGAAATAGTAGATATTGTTTTTGGCTACTGAAGCCTGGTTGATGAGGGTGATTTTGAGACTGAAATACAATGCAAGTGTATCTAATGTAGTTACCTGCCTGATCTTCATACTATCAAACATACCTTCCCAGGTACCTATAACTTTGCTACCTGAAGTGGTGTAAGAAACATTGGCACCAGACAAACCGGCACCTGTAAACCCAGTACAACTTTGCGCCTGAGCACGAATGGAGCCTATCTGCAAATTCCATCCTTCGAACGGTGAACCTGGAGTGAAATAATCACCCATGTAGGCAGGAGTGCCAGTAGTCCAGCCGTCCATACCAATATCACAAACAAACCCTAGTGGACCACCAGATGTTGATGATGTATGAGGATGATAACCAGCAGGAGGAGATGCGGCACCAAAATCGCCATTGGCGCAGATGCCAGCCTCAACATACTGTCCCTTGAGAAAAACACTGCCACCTACCAGCTGTGCCTGAACAGATGCAACAGACAAACCAATAGTAGCTGTAACCGCTAAAATGTAACTATGGATTTTTTTCATAAAAAAATTTAGGCACTTAAATGTACAGATAAAATATCTGTTGACGTATGTCAATGGACAGAAAAATTAGAAACTAGTTAAAATTTTTCTGTTTTTCTGTAGTTTATTAATTGAGAATTAATCAAAAATCCCTTTCGATCGCGTCTTGAAAAAGAGACTTTTGAAATGGCGAGCATTAGCACCAGTAGAGCACATCTCCTGCAATAGGTATATTTAATAGCATAAGAAGAATGTAGGATCAAGCAATAAAATCAATATTGATTGATTTTATACCTATTTTTATAATTGTGGCAATACATAAAAATTGATTCCAAATAACTGAAATGTAGGGGATAGGTTTTAGGGTGACTAAGTAGTAAAGATTGATAATATCTAGCTACCCATACTAAAAAAAAGCAGAATGAAGTTAGGTTAGATAATTACAAAACAAAAAAAAATGAACAAATACCGCACAAAAACGACAATGAAAATAGCAGCTATAGCATTGCTACTTACTGCCACATGCGCAGACACCACCATAGCACAAACCAAACCCAAAAAGCAAACAGGCAATGTTTGGCTGGCGAATGTGGATGATGCGGAAATACCGCTGAAGATTATACTAGCATCACCAAAGTTGGTAAGTAAAAAAGATGGCTGCGAGGTTACTGATTTTATTATATCGTTTCAGCCAAAAGACGGTAATTTCTTTGGTCCATTTAGTACCAAAGGGAATACGATAAATGAAAATCAATTGAACTTCCTGA
>CAMDNC010000175.1 GCA_945902755.1 Flavipsychrobacter stenotrophus | reverse complement strand
TTACATCCTCCACAATAATTCCCGTAGAACCTGTTTTGGTAGTTAAGTTGTTGATTATCAATACTATTCACTTTTCCGGTTTGCAGGCATTTGCCGGTGTTTCTGCTCGGTGTTGTTGTGACCGTGGGCTCCTACTTTTTCTTTTTATTTCAAAAAGAAAAAGTAGCAAAAAGAAAAGGAAATTTTTTGTCAATCGCTCCGCTGACAAATAGTTAGCTCTACGCTGTTATCCTTCGGCTACTGGCGTCTGCGTGGTGCTGGTTTTCTGCCGGTGCAGTGCAACTATCTGGCTTTTTGTCATGGGTTAGAGTTTTGGGTTTATCAATTTGGCATCGCTGCTTTGTTCTTCGGCATCAAAAGGCACCATCAGGGGCTGGGCGTTCTTATATCTATCGGCATGTGTTTTGTTGGTATATCTGATCATATTTGGTTTATTGTTCATTTCTGGTGTTGCCGATAATTTTCCGGTGTTTTCATGTGTTTTTGGGGTTAACTCATTGATTATCAATACTATTCACTTTTCCGGTTTGCGTGCAATTGCCGGTGGTTTCTGTCTGGAAGATGATATATGAGATTTCGGTATTTTCTTCATGTGGGTTTCTGGTTGTTTAGGATTAATTGTCATATTGTGGTTTTTTAGAACGGGGATGAGAGCGAGAGCGGAGGGACAGCCGAAGGGGCTGTGTTTCCGGTTTGTTTCCGGTATTTTCATGTGTTTTTGGGGTTAACTCATTGATTATCAATACTATTCACTTTTCCGATATGCAGGCATTTGCCGGTAGTTTTTGGGTTTTTTAGAGCGAGGAAGAGAGCGAGAGCGGAGGGACAGCCGAAGGGACTGTTTTCCGGTTTCTTTCCGGTGTTTTCATGTGTTTTGGGGGTTAACTCATTGATTATCAATACTATTCACTTTTCCGGTATGCATGCATTTTCCGGTGGTTTTTGTGTTGGGGAAGGGGGCAATGGTTATAGTGATGCTTGGGGAAATTATGTAGTGACATCATGATTGGGGGTTTATGGGGTTAACGGATCCTAGACTATGCTCTATTGATGCTGCAAAAAGTGCGCCAAATTAGGTCAAAACAGGTGTGGTAGTGATTAAGATATCCACATTTTGAGATGTGGATTTGTTGCAAGTGACTACAACGCTTGTACTATTTGTTATCTACTCATTTGCTGACCTATGCTGGGGACAACTACAGAGGTGGAAACGATTAAGCTGCTAGAAAGTGAAGGCGTTCGGGAGAACGATTTTTATTGGCAGTTCCAGTTGACCCTGCGGAACAACTGGAACAACGGAGATGTGGATTTTACGCAAGTGACAACAACGCTTGTACTATTTGTTATCTACTCATATGCTGATCTTTGGTGAGGAACAACAACGGCGGCGGAGACAATCTAGCTGCTAGAAAGTGAAAGCGTTCAGGAGAACGATTTTTATTAGCAGTTCCAGTTGACCCTTCGGAACAATCGGAACAACGAGGCTGGTTTTTAACGTGTTCTTATGGTCTCTTCCCTACAATTTTTCGGTTTTTGTTCATTTAACAATAACTCACTTTCTACCCATTCAGGATTGAATTTTACAGTATCAAAAACTCCGCGTTTTTTTGCTTCATTCAAAAACCAAGGATTAAGAATTGGTGAGTATTTTCTGATTTTATAAATTACTTCAGGGCATAGTGGGTTTATTATTATTTCTTTGATCTTATGCACCTTACATTCTTCCCCATATGGACTGTTGGGGTCTAAGGTATGAGTGCCATAATCAAATTTAAAAACTATCGGTTTGTATGGATATGACTTGGAATAATATATGTAAGGTATAATAAACCGATTGTACCAATTACGTTCTAAGATCAAATCTTTTGCTGACAGGCTGTCGTTCTCGATTTGTGGGCAGAATTTTACTGCGTAATCTGCTTTAATATTTTCATAATACACATTATCAATGCTACATGACATAGAGCATAGTACCAAATTCAATTCCCCAATTATATAATACGGTTTACTATAATTATATTTTTTGTCATTTTTAACATATATAGTATCGTCAATTAAAGCGCAATATGTTTTCCATTTGGCATCATTGACAATTTCTTTAGTTAATATTGAGTCTTCAATGTAGTTTCCCAAAGCGTTGTAGTTGTATATTGATAGGAGTAATAATAATGTTATTTTGTATTCCATTTTATGACTTTTTTTTTATTGTTACGGTAGGCTTTTTTCTCTTAATAATTAATATATTATCACCTGTTATGTGATCGCCATTTTTGTTATAAAGGTAAATGAAATACCTGTCAACAATTATGCTACGATAACTTCTGTTAGGATTCTTATTCTCAGCTGTTTCTTGAAATGTAACATCTTGTGGTGAAGGTCCGTCAGAATTTACTCTTTCAGTTACTCCGTTTATTGTATATTGAAATTGCTGTTGCGTTCTATTTGGACACTCTTCGGTGGAATTTACTGGATTGGGAATTAAGCCAAACGGGTGAATATGAATTATCATATTTGTCCATTTTCCCGCTTTGGGAGGTGGTTGCTTGAAAAGAGGATTTGGGTCTGTAGTGCTAACATTAGGTGTATTGTAGTCATCTACATTAACTATATCACCGTTTGGAAATACTTTTGAACCTGAAACTGCTAATCTCTGTGCGACTTCAGCAGTTGGTGTCCATTCTTTATTATCTATTTTTGTATTCTCCATTTTAGAAACTTGTAAGCCACCACATACCCTACAATAATCTGCGTCAAAGCGATCGATGAAGTTAACGCCAAACATTTCTAAATCTGCTAATTGATAATATCCACCTAGATCTGAAAGACGTTTGTTTGTTTCAAAAACATTTTTTGAGTTATTGCTTGATTTCAAAATACTCACTACCTCTTTAATATATTCATCTTTAAAACAAATAAATACTGCCCATTGATTGTCATTGTGAGTATATTCTGGACTACAGTACTTAGACCCACTATATTTGAATACTCTTGTTCCATTACCTTTATTTTCTTTACTACTACTTTGATTCCATACTGGAACTGATTTCAGAACAGCAGGATTAACCTTACTGTAACATTTATTGATAACGTTTACTTGTTTGTTGTTCATGTTAATGTATTATGAAGTTACCAATTTTTCTTTTGTAAATAACCGCCGTTAATTTTGTTACATATTTTGGGTTGGGGATGGTAATGTACCTGTACATTTTGTGACCAGCATCATGCAATAGAAAAAGTCCATTTTTTCTATACATATTAATAATATACAAATAACGCATATCACATCATTAACATATACTACTCTGACACTACACCGTATATGGTTTTTGTAACTATTTCATCATATTCATTAACTCTATACAGATGGAGTTTTTTCTTTTCTTGTTCTATTGAATATTTTACGTCTTGTGGAACTATGATACTTTGGTTTGTAGGATTGATAATTTCAATATTTACATTAGAACCAAAATATAGTAGTTTGTTATGACAAGGTAAAATAACGCGAATTGTATCAAGTTTGCGTTTAATTATAGCTACAGCTGCTACAGGATGAATTCCGCATTTTCCTCTTGCGTTGTTGAACTTTATAATTTCACCAGAAGTAGTACCATTTCGAGCAATAATATTCCAGTGAAATGAAAACGAGCTGGTTGCTAAGTTTAGTGGGTTGTCAGAATGATAAAAGTGTTTTTTTTGATTTGTAGTATCAGTCAAATGAGCCCAAATTGTATTTCTGATTATAGTATCATAACAATTCGTAAAATAAACACTCCTTTTATAGTTTGTATGTGAATCATCTTTATGCAGAGGTAGTATAATGTGTTTGAAACTTGAATCGCATGGTATAAGTGTTACAATTGACCCTGTTTTCAGTGTTGTACGAAAATTTATGCAAGGTAGAATTACCCGGATAGTATCGGATTGATATCTTATTATTGCAACACCTGCATAATTGTTCCTTGTACATGCTCCCATAGGAGGGTCATACATAATAATCTCAGCCTCTATAGAATTGTTTATCGAGAAGAATTTCCATTTACATGAATTTAAATTGTTTGTAATGATTTTGCAATCTTTTGGTATTTCTTTTGAGTACGATATTATCGTCCAAAATAAAAAGCAGAGTAATAGCAATATATTTTTCATTTATCTTACCATATTTTCAAGAATAGCACTTTGTACGTTGTTGTTGCTAAAATTCTCTAGTTGATTACTGTTTTTAACATTTCTATATTTAAACGGCGCATAAATAACTATTATTATATATGCTTTGTCATCCATTTTCGGGTAGTAGTGGTTAATTACTCCTAATTTATCATCTAAATCATATTCGCATGTATTGAATGTTTTATTGAAATTAGCATCAATGCTTTTTATCATTTCAATAATGATTTTACATTCTCTTTCAACACCGTATTTGTGATAATTATCGGTAAAATCCTTTTTAGATATTTTTACATTTTGAGCAATGTATTTCTCATAGTTATCCATTTGATATCGTTCTCGTATAACATGACCAATAAAGGCGGCCTGCATAATAGTTGAAGGCATTAATCTACCATCATTGATTATGTTCGTTATTCCCGGGTCGTTTCGAACATTTTCAGGTAAGGATGTTTTTAGTAAACTTTCATAATCATTTAGATCTACGAATCCCGAATCAAAATCATCAAATCTAAAATAATCATTTTCATCATCGTTTTGGCGCAGCACCCTCATGCGTACTATTTGTTTTTGTGATGATCCGTTGAAGTCGGTGCCGCCTTGTGTGGCATCGTAAACGGTTTTGGCTAGGGTGGGCGAGATGATGGATGAAGTTACCAGTTTGTTGATGTCTTCTTGTTTTTTGCCTGGTTTTAGTTTTACGAGGCCTGTGCGGCTGTTGAGGTCGAATAGGTCGCCACATCCTTTGTTGAGGATGTTGAAGAAGGTGCGAGCGGCATGGTGTGTGTCTGTACCTTCTTTGTCGGTAACATAAAAGTAGCCTTGGTCTTCGGGTTGTGGTTCGGGGCAGTTCTGGTCTTTGCTTACTGTGCCTGTAGATTGTGTAGTGTCTGTAACTGCTTTGGTGCTGCTAGTGGCTATGCAGGGTTTGTTGGTGGCAGGTGTGCCAGAGGTATTGTGTGGTGTGTGGTGGTTGCAGCCACAATCGGATGATTGGGGTTGTGAGCCTAAGGGTAATGGTGCGAGGGTGGAACCATCGGGAAAGGTGAAAGTGGCTGACTGTCCTGATGGCTGACTGCCATCGGGATTGAGTGTGCCAGTGAAGTGAACGTAAAGGGGTGAGCCGGTTGCATTGCTATTACCCAGTATCTGAGTATTAGATATTCGCTGACCGCCAATAGTGTTGTCTCGCACTAGTATTACCTTTTGCCCGTTGTAGAGTGCGGCTTGTACAGACGCATTAGCCATAGCAATGTTGGTGATGGCTTGTTTTGAGAATTTATCGTTACCTGCTGTGGCTGGGATGTCTGGTATGGAGCGGCTGATAGAAAGAGGTGATTTGTAACCGGGTATTGTAGCTGTGGATGCTGTAGCTATGCGGGAATTAGTAACAGGATTGGGGCCTGAGTAGTAGCTATTGTTGTCATGGCAGTTACAGTCGTGGGGAGCAGGTGAAGCACTTGCAACACCAGAACTGTAAGGTGATGAGCCAGCACCACTTGTAGGCTGGTTGTAGCCGGCATATTGATTGCCGCTGCTATAGCCATTGCCAGATGGGTTGTAGCCGCCGATAGCGCCAGCACCACCATAAGAGCGATAGTCGGTACCACAGTTGTAGTCGTAAACCTTGTCGCCAAGAGGTGTAGTTTCACCGGTGGGTCCCCAACCGCAATTGACTAGTGGGCGGGAGTTAGCTTTGCCTTTAGCGTACCCATTATTGCCGTCTCGGCTATCAAGAGTGCCCACTCCTCCTGTGCTGCCACTAGATGAGTAACCAGCACCTCCACCGTCTCCATCGCGAAAACGATGTTTGAAACCTATTCTGTCTTTGTAGTATATTCCTCTGTTATCTTCACCTTGGGTGTATCCTCGTCGCTTCATTTCCAGCTCCCATTCCCATTCGCTTCTGTATTTCATGATAGTTGTATTTATGGTTTGTGATGTAGAGAAAAACCTGTTCGGGATTGTTACATCCCGAACAGGTATGTATGCTTACAATTATGGTGTAACCGGTGGATCGGTATGACCAGCACAGTCGCAGCCACAGCCGCCACCGCAGCAAGACTGAGGTACATCGCAGCAGGTGCCAAACACTTTTTTGTAGTGGGTAGCTTTTTCCAGCGGGTCGGTGATGCTTGTTACTACATCTACTTGTTGTGTGATCACTTCTATTTCTTTTTCTTTGAGTGTTATCTGTTTTTCGCC
>CAMDNC010000174.1 GCA_945902755.1 Flavipsychrobacter stenotrophus | reverse complement strand
ACCGCCAGCAATAGGTGTTGTACCCGGCTATCGTTACTTACTTTTTCGTTGAAGGCTATCATGGCTCGAGCATTTTTGCTTTGTGCTGCTGCGGGTAGTACTACCTCGCCATCGTACAGTACATTATCGGCTATGATGTAGCCACCTATGGGCACTTTGGGGAAAACGAGGTCGTAGTAAAGGTCGTAGTTTGACTTGTCGGCATCTATAAACACCAGATCGAAATGGGCATCTATAGTGGGTATTATATCGGCTGCGGCACCTATGTGCTGAGTGATGGCTGAGCGCAGCCCTGCCTGAGTAATGTAGCTGGCAGCCATATCTTCCAGTTCTTCATCTACCTCTATAGTGTGCAGGTGACCACCAGGCTGCAAGCCCTGTGCCAGACAAATGGCAGAGTAGCCAGTGTAGGTGCCTATCTCCAGTATATGCATGGGTGCTATCATATTACTGAGCATTTGCAATACTGCACCCTGCACATGACCCGACAGCATTACTGCATCGCCCCGCTTCAGATTGGTTTCCCGGTTCAGCGCAGCCAGTACCGGTGTTTCGGGTGTGGTGTGCTGGGCGGTATATGCGTCTATGGCAGGCGATAACAGTGATGTTGTCATTGGTAGTACTTAGAAATTAGGTTGTAGTTTGTTGTGGGTATAAAACTCGCTGATATAGTTGACCACCTCGTCGGCAGTATCAAATATCTTTATCAGTTCCAGATCGCCGGGACTGATATTGTGTTCTGTTTCTTGCATTACCTCGCGCATCCAGTTGAACAGGCCAGACCAGTAAGCCGACCCCACACACACCATAGGTGTTTGTATGAATTTGCGTGTCTGTATAAGGGTAGCTACTTCGAAGAACTCATCCATAGTACCCCAGCCGCCAGGCATCATGATGAAGCCTTGCGAGTACTTAGTAAACATAACCTTGCGCACAAAAAAATAGTCGAAATCGATAGAGGTATCCTTACTTACAAACTTATTGCTTTCCTGCTCAAAGGGAAGATCTATGTTGAGCCCTACTGACCTGCCAGATACGGAGTGCGCACCTTTGTTGGCCGCCTCCATAATGCCGGGACCACCACCAGTGATGATTCCAAAACCTTCTTTTGACAAGCGGCGAGCGATCTCTTCGGTAAGTTCGTAGTATTTGTGGCCGGGCTTGGTGCGGGCAGACCCAAATATTGATACACATGGACCCACACGCGCCAGCGACTCAAAGCCCTGCACAAACTCTGCCATTATCTTGAAAATTTGCCAACTGGAGTGTGCTTTAGTTTCGGTCCAGTCGCGCATTTTTATACTGTTCAGCTGTTCTCTCATGTATATTTAGTTGTTGGTTGGTTGCCGTTGTTTTTGAGCAAATAAAAGTAGTAGTAAAAATGTAAAAGCAGCGTTAATGATCAATAACTCCACACCTATCTTGTAACCACCAAAGATGCGCTCTGAAAGAGCCGTTAGTGAGGTAGCGGTGCCGCTGCCTATGTGTAGCTTGTCTATGTACCAATTGGCATTGTTGACGAGATCTATGCCGAATGTAGCTACCAGTGCGCTAAGGCATATCCATATGGGTAGCTGTGCGCCAATAGTGCGCCGGGTGAGTATGCCAAAGGCAAACAGACCTAGTAATGGCCCATAAGTGAAGCCTGCCATCTTGAGCAGAATGTCTATAAGCGAGCCATTGTCGATAAGGCGGAAGAAAAACACACAGCCCAAAAAAATGATAGCAAAACCATTATGTACCATTAGGCGTGTTTTTTTTTGTTGTGCTTCGGTCAGGTTTTTGTTGCGCCTTATGCCCAGTATGTCTATACAGAAGGAAGAAGTGAGAGCAGTAAGTGCGCCATCGGCACTAGGGAACACTGCCGATATGAGCCCTATCATAAAACAAACAGTAATAAAAAAAGGCAAACCACTATTGATGGCTATAGCAGGAAAGAGGTCGTCGCCCACAGTGGCAATAGCATTAGCATCGGCATAGAGGTAGAGTAGCCCACCCAGTAACAAGAATATAAAATTGGCCACCAAGAGTACAAAGCAAAAAACAACCATGTTTTTCTGTGAGTCTTTGAGGTTGCTGACGCTGATATTTTTCTGCATCATTTCTTGGTCTAGCCCTGTCATGGCTATGGTGATAAATGCACCACCTAGTATCTGCTTCAGAAAGAAACCTGGGCTTTTGAAATCCGTTTGGAGTAAGGTGGTATATCCCTTACCCTGCATGGCGGTCCAGGTTTCGCCCAGATTGAGGTGAAGGGTGTGCATGATGTAGCCCACACATATCACCAGTGCCAGCAGCATAAAGGTGGTTTGCAGGGTGTCTGTCCACACTATGGTTTTCACCCCTCCTCGGTAGGTGTAAAGCAAGATAAGACCAAGTATGATGATAGCTGTGAGCTCGAACGGAATGCCCATGTCTTCCAGCACAAATTTTTCAAGCACCTTAATTACCAGATATAGCCGTAGTGTAGCCCCTAGCGTGCGCGAGAGGATAAAGAACATAGAGCCGGTTTTGTATGCATTGGTGCCTAGTCGCTGCTCCAGATAGGTGTAGATAGAGGTGAGATTGAGCCTGTAATAAAGAGGCAGTAAAATGTAAGCCACTGCAAAGTAGCCCAACCAGTACCCAATGACCACTTGAAAATAGCCAAAGCCAGCCTTGCCTACTGTGCCTGGCACAGATATAAACGTCATGCCCGAAAGAGAAGTGCCTATCATGCCAAAGGCAACCAGCCACCACTTGCTGCTCCTGTTGCCAATAAAAAAAGATTCGTTGTCGGAACCACGAGAGGTGTAAAATGCAATGCCCAGCAGCACAGCAAAGTATGCCAGTATGATAAAAAGGAGTATGATTGAATTCATGCAGAAAATAAATCAGGCCTCGGGGATTATTGCCCAAGGCCTGAAATTATGAATAATTGTCAATTTTTTTATAAACCGGCTGCAATACCAAATCTAATGCCCAAATTACCTTTTGGATATGGGCTATATTCACCCTGTAACACATCGTAAAACAGCTCACCGAAAAATGATACTCTTCCCGCGATTGGTTGACGCAAACCTAAGCCTACTAATAGGCAATGATTATCTACAGTTGATTTGGTTTGTTTGAGATTAGCGAAACGGTCGAAGGGTTTTTTTAGTGTGATAAAGTCATATTCATAACCAGCACTCAGGAACAAATTCCTATACACAAACAACCGAGTCCATACGTTCGGATAAATAATATTCATGTAAGTATAATAATAGTTGTTGAACGGATCTAAATAAGAAGGATATTTATAGTATTGATAACCAAGTCCCACGCCAGCCGAAAAGTGTTTAGTGAGACGATAGCCAACAATTGGAGAGATGCCTACATTGGCATAGCCATTACCAAAACCTAGATTCATGCCTCCGCCCAGCACCAATTTGTCTGGGTCATATCCTTTTTGTTTCTTTTTGTTTTTGTAGTTAGCTTTTCCTGAGCTATTGTACACTTCCTGACCATGAGCCACCGTAGCACCCAAAGCAAACAGAAGAATGAAAATTATATTTTTCATAATAGCAGTTTTTGTTACACGAAGTTACTGATAATAGCAATTCGGGACTGTTTTGTAATTGTATACTACAAAATATTTAACAAGCTCTAAAGCCATTACACTGTTTAGCAACGATAAAGAAATTATTACCTTGTAGCATGCTAATACAGAATATAAAACTTGCTGCTGACGCTATGGTGTTCTCTGGCAGGGGTGACACATTGCAAATATTGCTGGTGCGGCGAAAATACGAGCCTTACAAAGGTATGTGGGCCATACCCGGAGGCTTTGTAGAAGACGATGAAGAGCTAGAAGCGGCAGCCATACGTGAACTGCAAGAGGAAACTGGTCTTGTAGTGCCTGCCATGACCCAACTCCACACCTTTGGTAAGGTGGGTAGAGATAGCCGTGGGCGCACTGTAACCGTTACCTATTATGCATTTGCAGATGCTGCTGCACAACAGGTGCTGGGTGGCGACGATGCTGCTGAAGCAGAATGGGTATTTGTAAAAGGCATAACAGAGCTGGCCTTCGACCATATGGAAATGCTGGATATGGCTATGAAAACTGTGGTGCCAAAAGTTTAATTACCAGTGTATTAGTTTCACATGTTCGTTGGTACCGCCGCTGAGTTGTAGCATATAGTTGCCAGTAGGTAAATGGGCACCGGGTATCACTGTAGTGCCGGTACTGCTTTTGCCTTGCCACAATACCTTACCAGCCATATCCATCAGTGCCAGTTGGGTATCGGTGGGCAGGTGGTCTATTTGCCAGTTGTTTTCGGCAGGGTTGGGGTGAATACGAATGTTGTTTTTGTATAGTGTACCAAAACCCAACGCCGCATCTTTGGTAATGCCGTTGTTGCGCAGCAGAGTCCATACATCGGGGTTGATGAGCAGACTGGTCATGGTGGGTGCCCACTCAAATGTAAACTCCTGGGTATCCAGACTACTGTATACTTTCACAAATGTATCTATGCTGCCAGCACGTAGCTGCAACTGCACCGGGGTGCTGAAGTGACTAGTGTACGATGGGCAAGACTGTGTTTGCACCAATCGTACATACACCGTACTGCCTATCTGGTTCCAAGTGGTTTTGTATATAGGAAAACCCCTGCCATACACCCACTGATTGAAGAACGTATCGAGGCTAAACCCATACACCGATTCTGCAATTGCTTTGAAATCTGCAGTGCTGGCATTGCCCATGCTGTAGGTGCTCTGGTAGGTACGCAATATCTTGAAGAATAAACTATCGGCAGGAGCCATGTAGCGCAACGTGTTTATGAAGATACTTGCCTTCTGGTACTGGTTGGACGTAAAAAGGCTATCGCTGGTAGAGGTGTCATTGACATAGGTCATACCACAAGCCTTAGATAGGGCGGAGGATAGATGCGCCTGACGGCGGGTTTTGGCAGCAGCAGCACCCCAAAACTGACCTAGATAGAGGTGCTCTGAAAACGTAGCAAACCCCTCACTGAGCCACATATCGCCCCATGTTTTGTAGGTCACATGGTCGCCAAACCACTGGTGCATCAATTCGTGAGCTATGGTGCCTACATCTGTTACGCCAATGGTAGTCATGGTTTGGTGTTCCATTCCTCCGCCCAGTGTGGTGAAACACATGCCGTATTTCTCTTGCCAAAATGGGTATCTGCCAAACAAAGACGAGAAGTAATTAATCATGTGGTCTACACTGTCAAATTTGATTTTGTGTGCCGGGTTGAAGGTTGCAGTATCCATAAAGAAATTATGAATCAGCATAGAGTCGGGGCTGCCGGTGAAGTGCATATAGGTTTTGTAGTCGGAGTAGCGGGCTATGGCTATAGATATCAGGTAATAGTCTATGGGGTAGCGGGTGCGCCAGTGGTGTGTCCAGCGGCCAGCGGTAGTGGTGGTGTCGGTGTGCAGTAGTAGGCCATTACTGCCTGCCATAACTCCCGATGGCACGGTGATGTACATATTCACAGAGTCGGCCTGGTCATTGACAGATTGTTTGCAAGGCCACCAATTTAGTGCCACCCAAGGGTCGCTGACGGTATACACCATGTCTGTGCCGCCCGAAGACACTGTATGTGTAATGCCATTGAAAAAGCCACCACCAGTAGGGGGCATGCCATGATACCACACCTGAGCAGTAAAAGTAGCACCCATTGCCAATGCCGACGGTAGGACGATGCGCCTTACAGCTCCAGAGGCTGCAACTGGCAGCAGTGCTCCATTTATCTTGGCAGAGTCTATGGTGAGTGATGGTCCCAATTCAAAAACATAATCGGTCATAGATGCCACAACTACTTTAGCAGTAGTGGTTACGTTGGATGGAAAAATGTAGATTGAAGTATCGGTTATGTTGAGGTCGAATCGAAGGTGGGTAATGTCATAATTGCCTTCGTCGGGGTGTGCCATGGTGGTTTTAGCGGCTGTTTTATTGCGCGTGCTTTTTCGGTCGGCACATGCGTGACTATGGCGTGCCTCGGCAATGCCTGAAAAGAAAAGCGCAAAAGAAAACAGGAACAAGATTTTTTTCATAACAAAACCAATTTTCGCACCAGAAAGGGTGCGCCATGTATGGAATAAGTAAGCAATTTAAAGTAATTTGATGAAAGTGTATCTGAATACAAAAACAGAACAATAATTGCTGCAATGCATGATGAGTGCTACAGCTGCAAAATTTTTTCTATCAACGCAGGGTCATTTGCTGGTAGCCAGTTGAATTGTGTATCTTTTTTAAACCAGGTTATTTGTCGTTTGGCATAGTTTCGGCTATGTTGTTTTATTTTTTCGGTCGCTTCTTGCAAGGTGCAGTTACCATCTAGGTAGTCGAATATTTCGGCATAGCCCACAGTTTGCAGGTTTTTGAGGTGGCGGTA
>CAMDNC010000173.1 GCA_945902755.1 Flavipsychrobacter stenotrophus | reverse complement strand
AAAAAAGAATATGATAATATAGTTTGGCGCAATAATGAGCATGAATTTGCAGCATGGTGTGCCGGGCAAACCGGTTTTCCAATTATTGACGCAGGTATGCGCCAACTAAACGAAACTGGATATATGCACAATCGTGTGCGGATGATTGTCGCAAGTTTTTTAACCAAGGACCTACTCATTGATTGGAGATGGGGCGAAGCCTATTTCGCAGAAAAATTACTGGATTATGACCTCAGCGCCAATAATGGTGGCTGGCAGTGGGCGGCTGGCAGTGGTTGCGATGCCGCACCTTATTTCAGGGTCTTTAATCCCTTATTGCAAACCCAAAAATTTGACCCCGAACTTAAATACATACGTCAATGGGTGTCAGAGTATGACCAGCTAACTTATGTGCGGCCAATCGTTGCTCATGATGAGGCGAGAGACCGATGCTTGAAAGTGTACAAAGAAGGACTAGGTAAGGGAGTATAAGTGAAAAACACTACTGCACCCCCTGCGCTTTTAGTTCAGCCAGTTTTTGCCTAGCGGCTTGGGCATAAGTGCTGCCAGGGTAGTCGATAATAAGTTGCTCGTAGTAGTTTTTAGCCTCCAATGGTTGGTGAAGGTCATTATAGTATATCTCGGCGGTTTTGTACACAGCATCGTCACCTTGTACATCTTTGCCATATTTGTCAATAACTTCTTTTAAGTACGCCAAAGCCTTCAGAAAGTCACGATGCTTGATAGCTATGCTGGCCCGCATCATCATCAAGTCATCATTTAGTGGGTGTTTGGGGTATGCCTTACTTATACTATCAACTAGAGCTTCTGCTTCTATATCTTTATTCTGAAACAACAACAAACCAGCACTAGCAAAGCGCTCTAAAGGGAGGGTCACACTATCTTCTACATTTTCTGTGATGAGCACCGATAAATCTATTGCATCATTAGATATAAGATTAGTCGTCCCAGACTTAAGAATACCTAACTGTTTCTGTGCCAAGTCAAAATCACCTCTGTAGAATGCCAATCGAGCATTTCTAAACCTTGCATCTTCACCCATCACATCTTGCTTAAATTCTTTTTCTACCTGGCTATATGTTAGTGATGCGTCCCACACCTTACCTTGCAGCAAATAATAATCACCCAGCTGTAATTTAAAAACGCCCATCATATTTCTGCGAGTATCGGGCTCGGAAATGGAGCGCTTCAATATTTCAACCGCTTTTTTTACATTGTTGCCATATACAGCATGAAGCGTAGCGAAGTCTGCAGCCGTTTTCATCGTATAGTGTTTAGGATAGTCGATAAGAAAGCTATCATACAAAGCAGCCAAAGCCGCTACATCCTCTGGTTTTCTTGCGTGGTTTTCTTGCAGTTGAGCAAGCGATGCTGCTAGTTTCTCACTTCTTGCTAGTATGTAATAGGGTACGTCTTTACCCTTCGCTATTATCCCGTCAAATCCTTTATTAGCTATTTCATATTGTTTCGCCGCCACGGCCGTTCTGGCAAAATCCATTACTCTTCTACCATTCTCTTGGTTACGTTCGTCAATAGCTTCTATCTGTATTAGTGCACCATCCCAGTCATTTTTCTGGGTGTATATCCAAGTCAGTATTTCTCCATAGTAGTTGTTGCTAGGGTCCTGATTTATTTTTTTTATCAGTCCTTTTTGTACCTGCTGTATTTTCTGAGCATCAGTTCCCACCAGCTCCAATAAGGTTTCTTTGGCACTTTCGGCAGTCATAAATACACTAGGTCCTCCACGTAGCAGCGCTTCTACCGCTTTTTCCAGATTGCCAACCTTGGCATATAGTGCAGCTAGCGGTCGCCCATACATAGGTGGGTTTCCTAGCAGCAGTAGTGCACGCTCGTAGGTCAGTATTGCATAATCGTTTCTATTGATTTCAGTAAACGCCTTCGCTACATTGGTAGTAAGTATATCATCTCCATTGAGCATCCCCAAAACACTATCATACTGAATCTTAGATTTTTCGGGGTGCGAACATTCATCGTACACCCTACCCAATTCCAAGTTCACCTCAGGCTGGCGAGAGTAGGCAGGATATGCCGCAGCACGTTTTTCTACTAGTTTTTCAGCAACCTTGCACTTGTTGCCCAATATCAACACGCTTATATATTCTTCATACACAGAGTCAGGGCTCTGTTTGTACAGTTCACCATAGAGTTCTATTGCTTTATCGTAGTTTTTTTCCGTTGCGTATTGTCTTGCCTTTTCCGCTACAGACTGAGCCTGAGCGACAGTACATGCCAGAAATGACAGTAAAACCGCAATACCGCATTTCACTTTATTCATTTTACCAGTAATTGGTTGTGTTAGTGCCAAATGTAAGATTTATTATACTACAGTATTCTTAGTGAAATTATAAATGTGATAGTTGATCAACAAACATTTTGCTTGCTTATCTGAGTACAAAGTGTTGTTTTTCTTTGAATTCTGGTCTAGAAAGTAATATGCCTGAGTGATAAAGGTCAATACTCATGGATACTGACGTCAGGCTTTTCGCATTCTCCCAGCTATTTGTTTGTTTAGTTGATTGATGAATAGATGGGAGGACAACAAAACCATTCGAAAGCACGGATGTATAGGCACTTACTACAGACACCCAATCATTTTCTTCGTCGCTGTTTAGCAACACTATCGTAGCAGTTAACATGGGGTTACTTCCCATTGGCATACCATACACACTTGACAATCGTAGTACCAATTCTTGTGTGCTGAAGGATATCCTATTGCCTTCTTCATCACGTAATACCTGGTCCACAAACCTGTATACAAAGGGTGAATGAGTGCCATGTCTCCCTCGAGCTTTCAAACGAAACAGAATGTACTGACTGGCGGCATGTAATGACATAAAATCAATTCTAAAGCTAAACTAAAGTTGGATAGCCTCATAAAGCTGAAAGGTAAAAGAGTAAACGTGTTTCTCATCGCTAGCATGAGGTTCTTCCCACACTAATTTCCAATGAGTGTGGTCTATAGGTCCGAAAAAAATATCAGCACCAGATATTGTGGCATGTACCTTTGTTACATATAGCTTATCTGAATTGGCAATAGTTTGTTGGAAAATATGCCCACCACCTATAATGAAAACTTCTGGCGCACCAGTTTCTTCAATGTGTCTAAGAGCAGTAGCTACATCCTGAAACAGCAACACACCATCAGGTACATTAAAAGTAGGGTCAGAAGATAAAACCACATTTAGTCTGCCAGGTAATGGTTTTCCTAACGATTGAAATGTTTTCCTGCCCATCAATACAGGTTTACCCAATGTGGTGTGTTTGAAAAACTTCAAATCGTCAGGCAAATGCCAAGGTAGGTTGTTTTCCTTTCCTATCGCACCATCATCTGCTACAGCTACTATCAGTGATTGTATCATATACTTCAAAAGTAAACAGTAAAAAGCAAAAAAACAGGGTTATTATGCTGTAGCGTAGGGCTGCAAGATCCAAAAAAATAATGCCCTATTACAGAGAAATTACGGTAATTTCGCCTACTTTTTGTGCTTGGGAGTAAATACTCAATTAGTATTCTAAATAATTTAAAAACATGACAGGCAATGCTGGCACCGGAACTGATGGAGCGAATTCTGGAAGGCGACCTCACCGGGTTGTTACAGCACAGCGGAGATGAAGATTTTCCGGCTGAAGTAGCCCGCATGTTCGAATCCTTTAGCAATGAAGAGGCTATTACTGCTTTTTTGTCCTTACCAGACAACCTTCAATCGAAGATATTCCCCTTTTTCGACCATGTGCTGCAGCTAGGCATTATGGAAGAACTGCCCAAAGCACAAATATCTACCATACTCAACAATCTGGAGTCAAATGAACGAGTTGCATTTTTTGACACGCTTGACGGAATCGAAGTAACAGAGTATCTAAACCTACTCAACGACAAAAACCGCCTCGCCACATACGACCTGTTAGGGTATCCTGAGCAAAGTGTAGCAAGGTTGATTAACACTAAATTTACTACCGTTCGCAAGGAGTGGACGTTGGGTCAGGCAATTGACCACATTCGTAGGTTTTATACAGACACTCCTGCGGCAAACGTCATCTTTGTTGTTGATAATAATGGTAAACTGGTAGATGACCTGCATATTCGAAGACTGATTCTCAATGATCAAACCAAAAAGATTGAGGATATAATGGACGGCTTTTATGTAAAGCTAGATATACAAGATAGCATAGATGATGCTATTCAGAAGTTTAAAGAATATGATCGTGTGGCTATACCTGTTACTAACAGTAACAATGTGGTAATGGGTGTAGTAACCATTGATGATGTGATAGATGAAGCTGAGGAAAAGGACACAAAAGATATGCAGCAATTTGGTGGTGTGGAAAGTCTAGATTTACCCTATGTAAAGACAGATTTCTTTACCATGATCCAGAAGCGTGCTGGCTGGCTTATTGTTCTTTTCATCGGTGAGTTGTTTACGGCTACAGCCATGGCACATTTCGAGCTGGAGTTATCAAAAGCTATTGTTTTGCAGTTATTCATTCCCCTTATCATTTCTAGCGGAGGCAATTCGGGTTCTCAAGCGGCAACCCTGATAATTAGGGCCATGGCACTCAAAGAACTATCTTATAGGGACTGGTGGTATGTTATGAAGCGCGAAATCTTTTCTGGTATAACGCTAGGGCTCATATTAGGTATCATTGGGTTCATACGCATTGTAATATGGCAACACATGGGCTGGTACAATTACGGTGCACATTTCAATTGGGTGCTTGTTGGGCTTACTGTGTCGCTTTCGGTTATAGGAATAGTGCTTTGGGGTACACTCACTGGTTCCATGATACCTATGATTTTAAAACGTCTAAAACTAGATCCGGCCACTTCTTCTGCTCCTTTTGTTGCTACCTTGGTAGACGTAACAGGTCTGGTTATTTATTTCAGTATAGCGGCTGTTATTTTGGGTATTTAACCTACAGTTTGTTTCTGCATATAGCATGTGCTATATTTGTTATCCATCGCTCTTATTGATTTGACTACCAACAAAACCTTTGACACAAGTAAACTATCACATATAAACACCGCAAAGCTATTCGGGTGTTTATGGGTTTTAATGTTTGTATTGTATTATCCAGCAGCAAAAGCTGGTTTCGTTTCAGACTTTACCGGTTGGTTAGATCAAGTAAAAAACCATAGCTTCTACGATTACATCAACCGAACCAACTTCAAGGTAGTTAGTCTGTATCAGTTTACACAGTTGGTGACTTATTTGTTCTATCTCCTTTTGGGCACCAATGCATGGTTATGGCATTTTCTTTTTATAACACTGCATGTCGTCAATGTATGTCTAATGGCTATTTTTTGCAACAGATTACTGGATGATGCAGGTATTACAAATCATAATGTCCTGATATATATAGGTGCGGTCTTGTTTTGCGTCACACCTTATATCTCCGAGGTAGTAGTGTGGGAGCCATCTTTTCATTATTTGACAGGATTGCTTATGGTTTTGCTCACTTTAGTTTGGGTTCAACAATACATATATACACAAAACAGGAAGTACATAATTCTTTCGGGTCTTGTATACCTTTTTTCTACTCATGCGCTCGAGGTCTTTTATGCTACTCCTTGGTTGGTTCTTGCCTTAGCCTTGTTTTATAAGAAACAGTCGTTCGCGAGCAAAAAAGTGTTTTGGAACGTGATTTGGTATTTTTTTGTTGCAGAGCTTGTATTTTTTGTGTTTCGTCTGGCTGAGTTCCGCTTGCTGTACGGCGATTGGGTATCCCGAATTGGCTCTGGAACAGTGTTATCTACCCAAGACACAGGTTTCGGTAAACCAGCCAAATATTTATTTCATTTATTGCTATTGGGTAGGTATATACCTGCAGAATGGCACATGGGCGGTATAGCTGTTAGCGATATAAAAAACTACATTTATGACTTTTGTGATAGCACCACGGGCATCATTTGTTTTTACAGTATTTGTGGCATCTTGTTTGTTTGGGTTTCTTTGAGGTTTCGCACATTTACAGGCATCTCTCAAGTCATCTCTTTGCTGTCTTTTTATACGGTAGTACTATTGTTGCTTGTATCCCCATTACATTTCGAGACTAACATGCTTATCAAGTATGATCGCTACAGCTATTTCGCTTGTGCTTTTCTCTTTATGGCGTTAGTTTTATGCATAAGCAATATGCCCAATAAGTATGTACAATGGGTAGTTCTAAGTTTGCTAATCCTGGCCAACCTTAGGTATTCAATTCAAGCTAGCAGATATTGGGGCAAATCATCAAGAATTGTAAATAGCCTGTTAGAAAACCTACCACAAGAAGGCAACAAAACAATAATCTTGCTCAATCTTCCTCACACAATGCATGGAGCAGCAATGATCGGGTCATCTAGAGAAAGCGAATACAAATTGATGCACAATCTCTTGTTGCCTCAGCCAATTCCAAACAAAGTATTCGATGTGCTCGGTTATAATATGCTTACTCCTGATGACGGTGCTAATGTAATCGTACTAAATGACAGCATGGTGCGAGTTACATTGAACCAATGGGGAACTTGGTGGTGGTACGAAGACAGAGGAGGAATAGGCTATGAAAATGAAGCATACAAATTGAATTTGATAGACGTAGGGCACTTTTATGAATTAACACT
>CAMDNC010000172.1 GCA_945902755.1 Flavipsychrobacter stenotrophus | reverse complement strand
TGATGCTCGAGTACTCGAACATGTAAAAGGGATTTTTGCTAAGCGCAACAGAACTATGCTGGAGCGTAATTTGAAACAAGCTGAGGTGCCAGACACTTGTACAGTACTCTTCAACAGGCTAGGTACAGCACCGGGTCTGTGGTTTGAGCGGGATGGCAAAATAGTGATATCACTACCTGGTGTACCCTTTGAGATGGTAGCAATAATGGAAGATGAGGTACTGCCCAGATTATTAGATAGATTCGAAAGTGATGCTATCATTCACCACACAATAGTAACCGTAGGTGAAGGGGAAAGTTTCATAGCAGAAAAAATAAAACTTATAGAAGAGTCGCTGCCTACACATATAAAGCTGGCTTACTTACCGGGGGCTGGGATGGTGAAACTAAGATTGACTGGAAAAGGGCCAAATGAAGCTGCACTAAATGAATCAATTATTGGCTACAAGAATAGCATAGCTGAGATACTGAAAGATATAGTGATAGCTATGTCTGATATGCCGTTGGAGAGCGTATTGTTTGAGCAGTTTATGTTGAAAGGTAAATCGCTTGGTCTGGCTGAAAGTTGCACGGGTGGCTACATTGCTCATCACCTTACCCAGGTTCCTGGTTCGTCTGCATACTTTAAAGGTGGTATAGTTTGCTATCAAACATCGATTAAAGAAAATGTGCTGGGTGTTAGCCCCGAAACTATAATGACGAGTGGAGAGGTAAGTGAAGCTGCAGCAATAGAACTAGCTAAAGGAGCAATGAAAGTGCTAAATGTAGACTGTGCGTTGTCAGTAACCGGATTGCTGGGACCTGCAACTGCCGAAGATAAAGAACCTGTGGGTACTGTGTGGATGGCAGTGGCAAGTGTTGATAAAGTAGTGTCTAGGAAGTTTGTTTTTCACTACGATAGAATTAGGAACAAAGAAATGGCAGTGTCGATGGGGATGCTGATGATATACAAGTATATTAGTGACCTAAACTAAATGCGTGTAAAGCAAAACACCCTACCAATGGATAGGTTAGGGTGTTTTGCTTATTGATTATCCGTTTATTTTTTCTTCCAGTTCCATCATCGCTTCGAATATCTTATCATATTCAGTGTTTTTCTCTTTTAGTTTGGTAGATTGTTTACGGTAATCTTCGTCTACCTTCTGAAATTCTTGCCTATTTGAGTAGAATGCTGGGTCCGCCAGTTTGGCTTCGAGTGCTGCTACTTCGGTTTTGAGTTTGTTGATTTCTTCTTCCAGTTTCTGAAGTAGTTTTTGTTGTTTCTGATAGTCTTTTTTCAGGTTGTTCAGCTGATCGTTGTTTACGGTGACCTTTGGAGCAGGTTTTTCTTCTTTTTTAGCTACAATTGCCGCTGGTTTGTTTGCGGAAGGAAGTTCACGTTTCAGCTTGTCCTTGTGCCAAACATCCCACTCGTCGTAAGTACCATTGAATTCTTTGATTTCGCCGTTTTCAATGTTCCATATTTTATTGGCAGTTTTACTGATAAAATACCTGTCGTGCGATACTATGATTAGGGTGCCTTTGTATTTGTTGAGGGCTTCTATCAGCATTTCCACGCTCTGCATATCTAGGTGGTTGGTAGGCTCATCCAGTAGCAGGAAGTTGCCCTTGGCTGCTATAACTTTTGATAGTGCTACACGGGCTTTTTCGCCACCAGATAGTACTTTAATGCGTTTGAATACATCATCACCACTAAACAGGAAACAACCTAAAAGTTGTCTCAGCTCCAGCTCAGTTTTGCCACTACCACATCTTTTCAGTTCTTCCAGTACTTCCAATTCCACATTCAGGGCTTCTAGCTGGTGCTGCGCATAAAAACTTTCTTCTACATTATGTCCCCATTTACGTTCTCCCTCTATAGGTTCTTGTCCGGTTATGATTCTGAGCAATGTAGATTTACCCTTGCCATTGGCACCTATGAGTGCTATTTTGTCACCTCTGTTTATTTCAGCACTTGCGTTATCTAGAATCGTAAGACTGCCGTAACTTTTAGAAACACCGTTGAGCGTACATATTATTTTTCCGGGCTGTGTAGCCACGTCAAAATTGATGTTCATAACTGGCACTGAGCCATCTGGCGCTTCTATTACATCTAGTTTGTCTAGTCTTTTTATGGCGCTTTGTGCGGCTGCGGCTTTGGTAGCCTTTGCTCTGAATCGTTCAATAAAACGCTCCTGTTGACGAATATACTCTTGTTGGTTTTCGAAAGCACGCTGCTGCAGGTCCATACGTTCCAATTTTTCTTTTTGGAAGAATGTATAGTTACCGGAGTATTGGTGCAAATCGCGTTGCCATACCTCTACAATTTTGGTCACCATACGGTCTAGGAAGTATCTATCGTGCGATACGATAACTACACTACCAGGGTAGCTGATAAGGTATCTTTCAAGCCATTCAATAGACGGAAGATCCAAGTGGTTGGTAGGTTCATCCAGAAGTAGAAGCTCCGGTTGTTGTAGCATCATTTTTGCAAGTAGTACCCGCATTCTCCATCCACCACTAAATTGGTCGTAGGGGCGTTGCAGATCGGCAGTAGAGAAACCCAACCCTTCCAGTACTTCAGCACTGCGGTGCTCCATCTCATATCCACCAGCTACCTCAAAGTCGTGTAGTGCATGGCTGTACTCGTCCAGTAGGTCGGCATCATCTGGTTTGCTTTCCAGTTCTTTGATGATGCGTTCCATCTGTTTTTCAACTTCGTGTGCCTTTTCAAAGGCTTGCATACCTACTTTAAGTATAGACTCATTGGTAGAGAAGCTTAACAGGTCTTGGTTGAAAAAACCAAGCGATACATCTTTGGGTTTATTTATTACTCCACTTTCTACTTTGTATGCGCCAGTCATTAGCCTGAGCAGTGTAGATTTTCCAGCACCATTGCTACCTACCAGTCCTATACGCTCGCCCGTTCCTATCTGCCAACTGGCATCTTTAAGAATTTCCCTGGCTCCGAATGAAAATGTAATATTTTGTAATGAGATTAGCATAAGGCTGCAAAATTACAAGCCTAAATCCGATAAAACTAAAGTATACCTCAGAAAGTATGGTACAATGAATAACGACACGCATTATTTGTGAAGACAACTTGATAAAATATCCACAGCAGAGATGCTAAATTGGTGCTATACACCTGTGTCACTGATGTGCAAGTGCAATTCCTAATATCCTTTCGGCAATCATTTCAGCACATCGTTCTCCATCTATTGCCGCTGAAACAATGCCACCTGCATATCCTGCACCTTCGGCGCAAGGGTAGAGGCCTTTTATTTGTATGTGTTCAAGTGTTTCTTTGTGACGGGGAATACGCACT
The DNA here is from genome assembly GCA_945902755.1 of Flavipsychrobacter stenotrophus. GTDB lineage: Bacteria > Bacteroidota > Bacteroidia > Chitinophagales > Chitinophagaceae > Nemorincola > Nemorincola stenotropha_A. Next base: position 3,358 of record CAMDNC010000172.1, on the reverse strand, counting down.
GGCGAGCTGGTGCGCGACTCAGTGGCTACCATTACGGCTTCGGCTGTATAATATCCCTTCATTTTTTTGCCAAACGTTATCACGGCTTTTTTTAAGGCTTCATTCACGGCAGAGGGTAGAACATCCATCAGTTGTACACTTTTCAGACCAGGTATATAGGAGCAAACAGGTAAGGTAGCAGACAGCTTACCTGAAACGAAATCGGTCATCCGTTGTGCTGGTGCTACTAGTTTGCCTCCTCCAGCCTCGAAGCTACGCTGCTCCACCATTTTTTGGTAGTGCATAGCAGCTAACGGTCCGGTAAAGTTGTTTGCTGCAAAGTCTTTTTCGTCTACAGCAACCACAGTACCAGAATTTGCAAATGGATTATTTCTTTTAGAAGGTGACCAGCCGTTGACTACTATTTCGCCCGGCGCTGTAGCTGCAGGGGCAATAATGCCTCCCGGGCACATACAAAAAGAAAATACCCCTCTTCCGTTTTCCTGAGATACTAAAGAGTAGCTGGCAGCGGGTAGGTTGGGGTGACGAAGGTTGCAATGGTACTGGGCTGTATCTATCAGGTGTTGTGGATGCTCAATACGGACACCTAGGGCAAAAGGTTTAGCTTCTACAATTACTCCTTTTTTATGTAGTAATTCGAATATGTCTCTAGCCGAATGTCCTGTGGCTAATAGGAGCGAATTGCACTTTATAGTTTCCCCATTGCTGGTAGTGATACCATTAATACAACCATTAACTATATGTAAATCAGTAAGTTTAGTGTCAAAATGCACTTCACCGCCACAAGCTATAATTTGCTCTCTGATGGCTATAATGATTTGCGGCAACTTGTTGGTGCCTATGTGTGGGTGAGCATCGTATAATATGTTTTCGTCAGCACCATAATGATGAAAGAGCTGTAAAATACGTTGTACGTTGCCCCGTTTAGTAGAGCGTGTATACAGTTTCCCGTCGCTGTAGGTGCCGGCACCACCTTCACCAAAGCAATAGTTCGATTCTGGATTAACGACACCCTCTTTGTTCAGGGCTGCAAGATCTCTGCGACGGCTTCTAACATCTTTTCCTCGTTCTATAATAATGGGTTTCAGCCCTAATGCAATCAACCTCAATGCAGCAAACAAACCAGCGGGACCAGCCCCAATTATTAGTACATGTGGTGCATTGGTTACATCTTTTAGTTCAGGTTCAAACGGTGGTAGTATTTCAGGCTCAGTATCAATATATACCTGCAACTGCAAAATATATTTGGCATCGCGTGAGCGAGCATCTACTGAACGCTTAGTGATATGGTAACCCGTTATCCTATCTTGGCCGACACCACATTCTTCACCAGCGGCTATTTTGATGCTTAGATCATCGAAAGCGGCTGAAGGTAACAATGAAATTGTGATCTGTTTGACCATTTGAAAAATAACTGAACTGATGGTGGTAACTATGAAGTACTTCCGTTAATCGTTATTGAAACTAAGTTTTAAATAGCCAAACACCAGAATGATAGAAGCCGCTATGCTTACAATGGATAGCGCAATCATAATACTGATAAACGTATCGAAACCAGAATTGCCCCCCCATGACAAAAAGAACAATGCGCCGTAAATGGAGGCGGGTAATATAAGAATGCCTAAAACTAGGTTAGTTATTCTATGTTTGAAATAGAATTGAGCTGCAAATGCAGCTAATGTGATTAACGCAAAAAAATTGACATAACCACCCACTGCCAAACTCGTTACAAACCAAGCAAGCGATAATAGCATGTAAAAAGCGTAAGTTACCAAAACCAGTTTGCTGTATTGTGTTTTATTCATTTTGTTATTTATAGCAGTAACTCTACCCCAATTTTTATAACGATTCTTTGAGGATTATTGGTTGAAATTTTAGTTTATTGTTGTTCTTGAGACCCAAATACTTTCTGTGCCTTGGCATTGTATTCTTCAGCACGGCCCATGTCTCTGGTTTGTTGTGCTAGCTGCACCGCCAGTTTATAAGCCTGTTCGTTGTATGGGTCAGCAGCTATAGATAAGTCTATCTCGCTAAAAGCAGCATTTGCATTACCAGAAACAGCATAAGTATAGGCTTTGAAGAAGTGACCATAACCTGCATTGTATTTTTCCAATTCAGAATACAACTTCAGTGCATCCTCTACTTGTTTGTTTTTAAGTAATAGATCACCCAAGGTCTGATATACATTGATATCACCTGGATTTTTGCTAAGAGCTTTTTTGCCTGCATAGGTAGCCGAATCCATTTTGCCCTCAGCTGCATACAGCCGCACCATTTCGGCCCATACTAGTTCATTCCCAGGGTATTCTTGCAGTGAAGCCAAGAACATTTCTTTTGCTTCTGCATATTTCTTTTCTTGCATCAATTGAAAACCAGCAAGATCTTTTTTGGTTTTACGCTTCAGTACTGCGGCTATAGGCACGCCATCCACCATTACTTTGTGTATGGTTTCTTCAGGTGGCCAGTTGCCAGTATTGAGCTGTGCAGCATCTACAAATCTTGAAAAAATGATGCAATAGTCCCAGTCTTTCGTGTAGCGGTCGTTGTACCTTATATACACAGGTATGGGGCTGTAAGCGTCTTTGAAGTCGCTGTGTTCTTTAGCAAACTGCTGGTACACTTCATCTCGCCTAAAGTCGGCATATCGTTCGTAAATGCCAGCATATTTTGAAGGAAGGTTTTTTTTATTAGTTTGGTACAGTGCCGCAATCATAGGGTAAGTACAATTGGTACCTATTACAGCCGTTTTGTTGTCTAATTGTTCGTTTTTTACCAGCCATTCGGTCGCTTCTTTTATACCCAGCATGTAGTAGTCTGTCTCATATTTGCCATACATGCCTTTCAGGCCACCTGCTATTTCGTTGTAATAAAGCGACTCATAAGGATGATTGGCTATTACAAATTTCGCAGGCAGGAACAGACCTACAACAACTAATGCAATTCCCGCCAATTGGACAGGTTTACGAGTGGAGGATATCAATACATTCCACCCCAACGCAGCAATAACCACTATAGGTGGGTACACAAATAGGAAATGTCGCCAGCCATCATACAGAGAAGAGTGCTTGTAAATGGCATAAAACACTGGAAATACTACCGAAAACAGCACCATTCCAGTAAAAAGAAAAATTTTAGGGCTTTTTTTGAAAGTAAGTAACATTCCTACTATACCTAATGCGCTGCCTGCAAGCACTATAAGTGGTGCTGTGTAGCTGATGTAACGTGGTATGTAGTACCAAGGCACCTGATTGCTAAGTATTTTGTTGCCATCATATAGCATACCAATGTTCACAAAGAAGTTGGACATTATTTTAAGTGCCTCAAGAGGTTTGTCTATAATACCTAGATGTGCGTATGG
>CAMDNC010000171.1 GCA_945902755.1 Flavipsychrobacter stenotrophus | reverse complement strand
GTAAGATTTTACAGGGCTGTCATTAGGCCTGAAGATATTTTTTAGGAAACCCATTTTAGAAAGATATTATAGTGCAAATAAACAGCATTTTATATACCTTTTTAAGATAGATTCTTTGCATTCAACTTTCCAACCTTTATTAATAGGTTAGATTCCACAATATGCCAGAAAAAACAAAACCCTTGCTGAGCAAGGGTTTTGTGAAGTGTGAATGAACAGAAATAGAACCTCCACTACCCTGCCATAACCAAACCTTAAGTAGAATAGAAAGTAAAATTTTCACTTTACGAGCAAAGCCCCTCATAGCCCCGCCCGTACAAGAGCGCGACGCAATGCCCGCTGAGGGGAGGGGTGTGGCTGGGAGCAAAAGAGTAAAAAAATAAGTGTAGCGATGGGTGTACTAGTCTACCCGCTTGATGATGAGCTTATCTATACGCATACCGTCCATGTCTACGATTTCTATTTCGAAGTCGTGCCAGAGTAGCTTTTCGCCGGGATGGGGTATTTTGCCCATTTTGTCGAGTATCATGCCGGCTATGGTATTGTAGTCGCCGTCTGAGTCTTCGTCTTTGAAGCCAAAGTATCGGAGCAGCTCGAAGTAGGGATACTGTGCATCTGCCAGCCAACTGTTATCGTCGCGTTTTATGATGTTGTACTCGGTGTTGTTGTACTCTGATACGTCGCCTACGAGTGCATCGAGCACATCGTCCATGGTGATGATGCCCAGCACAGATCCGTATTCGTCTACAATAACTGCTAGGTGAAACCGTGCTTCTCTGAATTTCTCCAGTACACTGTATGCGGCGGCATTGTCGTGTACTATGAGGGGTTTTATCATGTACTTGCTGAGATCGAAGGAGGTGGCTTCGATATTGGCGGCAAATAGTTCTTTGACGTTTACTACGCCTATGAGCTTATCTATAGAGCCATTGGCCACGGGATATATGGAGTGTAGCTCCTTGCTAGCTGTGGTGCGTACCTGATCGAGGGTATTGGAGACATCGAGCCAAATAATATCGGTGCGGTGTGTCATGAGCTCTGTGACCTTGCGGTCGCCGAGGGCAAAGACGCGCTCTACAATATTGTGTTCGATTTGTTGTATCTCACCACCTTCGGCACTTTGCTGCACTATGGCTTTTATTTCTTCTTCAGACACTCTGCCATCCATATTGTCTTTGATGCCAAAGGCTTTCATAAAGAGATCGTTGGTGCCTGTGAGGAGGTATATGAATGGTGCAGCTATCTTAGATATAACATTCATGGGGCGTGCTACGAGGGAGGCAATGGTTTCGGGATATAGGAGGCCGATGCGCTTGGGTATGAGCTCGCCAAAAACTATGGAGAAAAAAGTAACAATGACAACAATTACCAGCACAGCTATGGTGTGTGCATAGGGTGCTAGTGGGGCTATGTGAGCTATGGTGGTGGTGAGGTCTTGTGTTATCTGCTCGCCACTGTATATACCTGTAAGTATGCCTATGAGGGTGATGCCTATCTGTACGGTAGATAGAAATTTATTAGGGTTGTTGGCAAGGTCGAGCGCAGTTCTGGCGTTTTTGTTGCCCCTTTTTGCGGCATTCTCCAGCTTGAACTTTCGAGAAGAGATCAATGCAATTTCGCTCATGGAGAATACACCATTGAGTAGAATAAGCAATAGAATTATTATGATTTCCATATCTTTATAATAGGTACAAAGTTTTTTTGAAACACTGTGTGCTGATGGCAAAGATACCATACCAAATGATGCGTAAAGTGTGCTGGAAGAAAATGGCTAATTGGTAATGAGTGATAGTATAGTTAGAGGAACAATTATTTTTATTTTTTTGGCGATAAAATAACATATTATGAACTCTTTTCGCTTTATTTGTCCTCTACCTATTATGTTACAAGCATGCAAGAACCTAATAATAACCCAGAGGGCATTTTGACACCTAATGACTATAGTGTACTGAATGAAATGCTACTGGTACTGGCAACTGATGGCGCAGGAGTAATAACGTACTGCAATGCGACGATGTGCGAAAAATGCGGCTACACAAGTACAGAGCTATTAGGAAAATCGTACAAGATACTGGAGGTAACCTGCTATAACCATGCAACAAAAGAGGAGTGTGGTGCGGTGCTAGAACAACACGGGAAATGGCAAGGAGAAGTATGTGCTACTGGCAAAAACGGTGTGCAGTTTTGGTTGCAAACAAATATAGTGGCTCGTAAAGATGAAAAAGGTAGTATAACAGGCTACCTGACCATGAGCAGTAACATTACAAAATATATGCTGTCGGTGGTGAAAGAAGTGGGAGATAATGACAAATATAGAAACCTATTCAACTACAGCCCCATACCCATGTGGATATACAACCGACGGACACTGGCATTTATGGATGTAAACCAAGCTGCTGTAAGAAACTATCAGTACAGTATTGAAGAGTTTCTGGGTATGAACATTAAACAAATAAGACCTAAAGAGGATATACCGCAGCTAGAAAGAACACTGAAAAGAACCAGAGAAACTCCTTTCCAGAATTTTAAAGAAGTGTTTAGACACACCAAAAAGGATGGCAGTATAATACACGTTAACATACAGAGCAACCCTATCATGTATGAGGGCGAGCAAGCTACATTGGTACTGGCCACAGATATAACTGAGGAGCTGGAAGCAAAGGCAGCATTGAGCCTAGCCAATATGCGCCTGACCACTGCACAAGAAATAGCCAAACTAGGCTATTGGAGCAATGACCTACTGAAAAATGTTATCCATTGGAGTAAGGAGGTATACAACATTTTTGAGCTGAGCGAAGATAGTTTTGAGCTCACTTTGGCCAATGTCGCCAATATGTATCATCCGGAAGACAGATGGATTATGCGAGCAGATATTAATGCCGCGTTTGCAGACAAAGAAATAGATGAGTTTGACAACAGAATAGTAACCCCCGATGGCAAAACTAAATGGATACACCAGAAAATAAGGCTGATAAGAGACCAGCACAATAAACCTATAGCTATAGAGGGTGTGGTACAAGATGTAACGGAAAGCAAAGAAAAAGAACAACACCTAGAGGAAAGTAATGAACGATATAGACTACTAATGAAGGCATCGAGAGAGGCCCTTATAGACTGGGACATAGTGCGCGACGTAACGATATGGGGAGATGGATTTGCTACAATCTTTGGGTATGACCTGAGTGTATATGACAACTACCTGTGGAGCGGCAATATACACCCAGAAGACAGAGAACAAGTACTAAAAGATCTGGAAGAAACACTGGCAAACCCACTGAAAAAAGTGTTTTATGCTGACTTCAGATTTATGAAGGCCAACCAAGAAGTAGCCTACGTGCAACACCGAGGAATAATAGTGAGGGATAAAAACGGCAAACCAGTGAGAGCTGTGGGCTCGTTGCTGGATATGACAGAAATGGTGGAACGTAACATTAAAATAGAAAAACAAAACAAGACCTTTAGCGAAATAGCATGGATACAATCGCACAAGGTAAGAGGCCCATTAACGTCGCTTATGGGACTGGTGAATGTAATGAAAATGCCACCAACAGAAGACACTGCCGATGAGAACCTGATAGACCTAATAAGTGTGGCTGCCAATGAACTGGACAAGATAATACACGAAATAGTAGAGAAATCCGAACGGATAATCAATGAGTAAGTCTATGCCCCTACCACAACGGGAGTGCTATGGCTGAGGAAAATAATGAGCGTAAGTGTGTTTTATAAATCCGTCACCCAATGTATGCAGGTTGTGTGATGTGTAGAGCAACAAAACGCAATCGGCGCTATCTAGAGCTTCATATTTGTGTTTCTCCGTGAGCGGTACACCCGTATAGTCATTTTGTACATTGCTGCGCTGCCGATAGTAGTACCAAAACTCCCATTTACTAGTGGCTTGTTTCATGTAGTAATTTTCTATCAAAGTCCATCCAAAACTATCTCCCACCATAATAATTTTGGGCTTGGTTTGTGTGGCATCTTCCGGGTAACTGTATCGTGGATACGTAAAAGTCTCTTTGCAGACCGGGAACACCAAATTGAGCGTAGCAGCAATGTCATCATCGGTATACATTGCATCGGTGGTGTGTGTGACTGCATCCCAAACGGGATGCATCATTTTGATTTTCCGGTTGTGCTCTAAGTATCTAGAAATACTGTCTGCAGCCAGCAAAGCGCCATACCAAGTCCAATGAATTCCTTGTTTAGAATAAAGCAGCTCGCTAGCAGTGCCTTTGAGTGCGCAAAACCAAGCATTAAAGTCTAGCTGATTGATGTGTGCTGCACTTGCATATTGGGCATATACATCATAGTTGGAGGTCGTGTGCTTATTTCGACGCATGTTTTCAGGAAAATCATTGGGGTAAAAATATGCTTTGCAGGGCGCATGAGCCAGCAGCAATGTTTTACCCATTGCAGCCATCGTGTCTTGTATCGCTTTGAGTTGTCGCACATACTCTACTACAGCGTCTTTGCCTATAAAGTCATCGCCATAATAAGCATTGATGTATGTTTTCTGGTACAACACACCATTGGTACCTGCAATAACGTGAGTGGAATTCGTATTGGTATACAGTGAATAGTCTAGCTGCTTCTTTAGCCTTACTAGGTCTGCCCTAAAGCCCATATGCTCCTTTAGATAATCATTCTTTTTGGCTTGATACTCACCCGAAAACCACTCTTTCCACGAAAAAACAACGTCTGGTGCTTCATCATAAATACCAAATAAAGGGGTGGATGAAACAAACGGAAAGCACTGCTGCAGTAAAGGCAAGAGCAGTAGAATAAAAAATACAGTGAGTAACCTCTTTTTGCTGGTGTGGGGCATGTGCTAAAATCTGAAGTATATGAATGGGTTAAAGGAAGAATTAGTAATACTGGCTACCGACAAAATGCACAATAACATAGCCACCATAGTCATACATACGTGCATAGCCACACTTCTGGATGTGGTATAAACTATGTTATGTAGCCTGTGTCCGGGGCGAAACAGTACTATAAACGAAAACAAAGTCGCTAGTATAAGAATAGTCCAAAATTGCGAGTCGGGCTGCCAACGCAGTGTAGAAAAAGGCTGCCAAGAAAACATGTGATGTAAATATTGCAATGACAGATGCAAATATTCGAGCCGGAAAAATACCCAACCAACTACTACAACAGTAAAGGTGTAAAGTACAGCAGCTTTACCGGCGCGCTGTAACCACCTACCCAAAAACAAACGTTCTACAACAAGAAAGAACCCATGATAAGCCCCCCAAATAATGAAACCCCATGCGGCACCATGCCATAGACCCGAAGCAAGGAAAACCAACCATAAATTGAAGTAGAGCCGCCAGGCGTTATCCACCCTGTTGCCTCCCAATGGTATGTAGAGGTATTGTCGCATCCAGGCTCCTAGTGTAATGTGCCACCTACGCCAGAAATCAGCAATAGAAAGTGCTGTGTAAGGATTATTGAAGTTCTCCGGAAAACGAAATCCCATCATTAACCCGAGTCCTATAGCCATGTCTGAGTACCCAGAGAAATCGAAATAAATCTGAAAGGTATAACTAACTGCTCCCAGCCAAGCGTAGGTGGTGCTGAGCTCGACTAAAGGCAAATCGAAGATTTGGTCGGCAGCATTGCCCAATACATTGGCAATGAGTACTTTCTTGCCCAAGCCCCAGAAAAAACGTTGCAATCCTAACAATTTATTATCTACGGTTTCGTGTGTAATATGGTCTGTTAGTTGCGGAGCAAAATCGTGGTAACGAATGATAGGACCAGCAATAAGTTTGGGAAATAGAATGATATATAACTGGTAGTGTGCAAAACTAGTGAGTGGTTTGTGAATGCGCCTGTACACATCAGTAACATAGGTAATTGACTCAAAGGTGTAGAAGGATATACCAATTGGCAAAACAACTTCAGCCCATGTTACAGATTCAATTCCTATGCCTGAAAATACCTTATTAAGGTTGTGTATGAAAAAGTTACTGTATTTAAAATAGAAGAGCAAACCCAAATTGAGCGCAAGCGAGGCAATAAACAAGATTGTTCGGGAGCTTCGGTGGTGCGAGCGATGCATGAGCCCTACTAACTGATAATCGAGAAAGGTGGTGGCTAGTATAACGAAGATGAAAAGGGGTGCACCCCACGCATAAAAAAAGATACTACCCAATAAAATTACAGCATTTTTATATCTACTATCGGAGAGGTAATAAACTAAAAAGAACAGCGGCAAAAAGTAGAATATGAATGTTATGCTGCTAAATACCATGAGTTACGTTGCTATCTGTAAAGATGAATACGAATAGTATATCTATTTTTGATTTAGGTGCATCAAATTTCACTACACTATTGTATGAAATTATAAAAAAAAATACACTTTCCTTTATTGGCATAAACTTCCCCATTAGGATGAGCGATTTAAATATCACAAAGCTTGGCACACTAATTATTATAGACGGGAGATAACTATTATCGAATATCAAAAAAAAGAGCGCTAGTGTAAGACACAATAAACAAAACGCCCTCGGCTCAATAGGCCGAGGGCGTGCATTAGTTGCAATCTATTAAAAAAATTACTTGCCTATCGTAAAGTGAAGTGTACTAGTTTTAGTGCCGGTGTTCATGTTGAGCAAGTACATACCATTTGCAAGAGAATTGTTCAAGTTTATCTCCGTATTGATG
>CAMDNC010000170.1 GCA_945902755.1 Flavipsychrobacter stenotrophus | reverse complement strand
TCGCCAAAGGTGACCACGCTGCCCTTGTATAACTCATTTAGTGCATCGTCATTGAGGATATGCCTTGAGAAAATAAGTCCGGTTTTGGCACACTTTACCATTTCGTAGTGGAAGTGGTCGGCAGTGCGACGAGCAGAGAATACGCCTGCATTCAGGTTTTCGTCTTTGAAGTTTTTGTGATACAGAACGGGGTGGTTAGCCTCGTCTGTGCTACTGCAAAACAAACATTCTTTGGTGATGTACTGATATTTTCCTGCCACTGCTGCTAAGTATTAGTAATGAGGTAAGTTTATTTCTTTTTGCGGCACAAAATAACAATCTGTGCGCCAAAGTATTTTTTGAGCGGATAAATCTTTTCGAGCATAGGCTGGAAAAAGAAAATTATACGTGTAAGGAAAGTGGGGAAGAAAAAGGGTACAAACCCTATGAAACCCAAGTGCTCTACAGTGTATCCACTTTGCTCGCACCATTTTTTCAATAGGCTGCTAGAGAAAGATCGTTCTTCATGTTGGCGATGATAAGGAGATACTTTTTCTATCAGTTTCAGTATTGGGTTATTGCCATTAGGTTCTATAATGATTACATTATCTGAAAGTAGTCCAGCATTACGTATGGCTGATTCGGGGTCGGTAAGGTGGTGTAATACACCTCTTATAACGCCTACATCATACTTTTTGTCGGGAAAGGTAGCAGGTTCTAAAATGTTACCTACTGAAAACTGAATATGGGGATATTTTATGGCTGCGTTTTTTATGGCATTAGCAGCAGGATCGAAACCAGTGATTTTAACCCCGGGTCGTCCATTGTAAATATCGTTTGAATAAGTTCCGTCGCCTGCGCCAATGTCTATTATAGTTACTGCATTTTTATCAATCAGCTCTAATGTAGCATCCGTCATGCGTTTATTAGCAAGTACGGAAGATAAAGGCGCTTCGGTAGTGTATTTGTAACCTTGGTTGTTTGCTACGTCGTCGTTGAAGACATCCACATTTTTTTTGAGAGTACTCATTGTGTTATTTTAAGTCTTTTTTGAAGTTTTCTATTTCTTGTGCACTGTGCAGGTGTTTCCCTCTGTATATCACCGACCTGCGGATGAATTTGGGTCTTCCTTTACTTTCCTCGAAAACCTTGGAGAGGTATTCGCCTAATACAGATATAGCCAGTAACTGCACGCCTCCAAAAAATAATACCAGAACTATGATGGTGGTAGTGCCATGGGGTGTAGCGGGGTAATAGAGTTTGGCTATCACCTGTGCTATCATTGCTAGGAAAGAAAAGCCGGTAAGTATGAAACCTAGATAACTGAGCATCTCCAATGGTACGAAGCTGAAAGAGAAAATTGCTTTTCTTGCCCACCCTATGTTGCGTCGCCAGTTGTTGGTGCTTTTTCCAAACATTCTTTCAGGGCGCACATAATCTACCCCAATTTGCTTGAACCCCACCCACGCTCTCAGCCCTCGCAGAAATACTTCTTTTTCTGGCAGGTTGTTGAGCTCGCGTACCACTTTTTTGTCTATTAATGAGAAGTCGCCAGCATCAACTGGTATTTTTATATAAGATAGTTTACTGAACAGGCGGTAGAAGCCTTTGTAAACGAGGTTCATAAAAAACGACATTTCTCGTTTCACCCTTTTTCCATAAACGACATCATACCCTTCTATCCATTTTTTGTAGAATTGAGGTATAAGTTCAGGTGGGTCTTGCAGGTCTCCGTCCATTAGCACCACAGCATCGCCAGTGGCTACTTCCATGCCACTGAGGAAAGCAGATTGAGAGCCGAAGTTGCGAGAGTGCGTAATGCCTATAACATTATTGTCCTGAGCGGCTATAGCGGCTATTACCTCTTCAGAGTTGTCGGGCGAGCAGTCGTTGACAAAAATAATTTCGTATCTTATTTTAGCTTCATTGTGCATTTTTACCAGGCGCTCATACATTACTGGTATGGCCTGAGCATCTTTGTAACAAGCAATGATCGATGTTATTTTCGCATTGAGTTTTGGATTGCTAAAGGCAGGCATTATAGTGCCTGAGTAATCAATTTTCTCATGCCAATCTGCCGTTTTTCTGAGTCCGTCTGTGAGCGGAGTTTTGGCTTTCCAACCAATGTCATTAGCGGTTCTTTCGGGGTTGCCATACCAGTCTTTCAGGTCCCAATTGCGGTTCTGCATATTGCCCCATTGTGGTTCAGCAGTGATCTTGAATTCGCTGCGCACTACATCAACCAGTTGTCCAAGTGTAGTTTTGGTGCCGGTGCAAATGTTGTAGGAGCCGCCTTTAGTATCGGGAGAGATATTGAGAGCAGCGTCTACAAACGCTTCTACGGCATCAGTAACAAACACAAAGTCACGGCTTATTTCTTTCTCTACGAGTGATGGGTAAGTTCCAGCTCTGGCTTTTTCTATCATTACTGGTATTAGCCTGTCTGGTTCTTCCCAGTAGCCATATATGGAGTAAAGGCGCAGATTGAGTGCTGGTATGTTTTTGTGGCGTGCGTAAAACTGAATAATGTATGCGGCAGAGACTTTTGATGCTGCATAATGGCTATTGGGTTCCAGTGTATCTTGCTCTGAAGGCGCGGCAGAGTTAGTGCCATATTCAGAGCTGCTACCGGCATGTATATATGCTTTTACATTGGCACAACTGTCTAGTATATTGACTGTGCCATTTACATTGGTTTCGTAAATGAGTTGTGTATTGCTTTGCTTGCTGTAGGCGCCATAGGCTGCCAAATTAAAAACTGTTTTTGGGTTGTATCGGTCGAAAATTGTTCTGACCGAAGTGGCAGATGTAATGTCACAGTGTACAATGTTGGGGGATGGCACATCCAGTAATTTCAGTCGCCAGGCGCTATTAGCATCGTGTGTAATGGCGTAACAGTCTGTGCGAACTGAGAAAATATCGTGAATGATGTTGGCTCCAATGAAGCCGCTGGCACCAAATACGAATATGGGTCCTTCCAGCTTTTTTATTTTTTGCTGCAATTGCTCGTAGTTGATCATAACGGCTGGAAAAAAGAATTAATGGTTTGCGAAATACTGTTTTCATCTAGTCGGCTCACTTGTTGATGAAAACTCTGACTACCATACAGCCCATCTGGGTACCCTGCGGCAAATAGATGAACATAACGATGAACAGGTAAACTAGTAGTATGAATAAGTGTAGATAATGCTTGGCCCAGCCCTCCAGTGGCTATGTGCTCTTCAATTACCAATACATTGCTAGAATTTTGAATGCTCTGTGCTAGTGTGTCAGGTAATGTGGTAAAAGGCATATGATCTATAATAAACAGGTCTACACAATGCTGGTTACTATTACCTGCTAATGCTGCGACAATGTTATTAGCCACTGGGCTTTGGGCTACAATTGTTAGACCAGAATGAGCGCTGAGCTTTGAAGCTGCACCAAATGGTGTTGGTAATAAAAAATCAGGTCTGTTTTTACCTAGCCCTAGTCTGAGGTAAGCAGGCTTCTTACGGTCAAACATGTCTGTGAGACAAGCATCAAGATCTTCGACAAATGCAGGTACATAGCACTTCATGTTGGGTAAGCCACTGAAGCAAGCTATGTCTTCTATGCAGTGGTGAGATGAGCCCATGATGCCATATCCATAGCCCCCACCATTGCCCACAATATAGACGGGCAGATTGTGAAAACAAACATCATTTCGAACTTGCTCCAGGCAGCGATAGACAACAAAAGGCGCTATACTGTAACATATAACCTTGTAGCCCTTATACGCCATGCCTGCGGCGACGCCTATCATATTTTGCTCTGCGACACCAGCATTTATAAATCTATTACCCATGGCATCAGCCAAATTTTCGAGGGCATTGTAACCCAGATCGCCTGTAATGAAGACAATATCTTGCTGCTGAGTGGCTATTTTTTCTATGTATGTAGAGAATTCTTTTCTCATTTATGGTTTTTGATTGTGCCAAAGCACAGTCGATCAGAGGTTATATTTTGTTTTTATGCCGTCTACTGCTTCTTCATATTGTGATTCATTCATTGGCAGATAATGCCACTCCATTTTGTTTTCCATGTAACTCACTCCTTTCCCTTTTATAGTGTTGGCGATAATTACTTTGGGTTTACCGTTGTGAGCTGCAAGTAAGGTATTTCTGGTGTCAATTAGATTATCAACATTATGTCCATCGGCTGTGGCTACATCAAAACCTATGGTTTGCCAAAGGGCTATTGCTGCTGTATCGCCTAAAATATCTAGGGTATTACCAAATCCTTGAAGACCGTTTTTATCTATTATTACCAGTAGGTTGTCTAGTTTGTTAGCCACAGCAAAGTGTGCTGCTTCCCATGTAGTACCCTCGTTTGTTTCGCCATCGCTCATAAGCACATAACTTATAGCCGTAGATCCAGAAAGTTTATTAGCAGTAGCTATGCCTGATGCAATAGGTAACCCATGGCCTAGCGAGCCAGTAGCAAAAGGAATAGCTGCATATTTGCCTGGCGCAGGGTGAGCAGGTAGGGTAGTGCGGTTTTTGTAAAATGTAGACATATCCTCATTGGGTATGTCGCCCAGCTCATTCAGTATGCTGTAGAGCGCTGTAGCGGCATGACCCTTTGAGAGGATAAAGCTGTCTTGAGCATTCTTATACCTGAGTATACTGATCATTATATCAATACAACTGAGCGAACAGCCTATGTGACCGGAGCCAGCGCTATGGTGCAACCCCAGAATTTTTAGTCTGAGATTGCCCTGAAGGTTTATATGTTCTTTTTCACTTAACACCATACATGATGACTGTAAACAGATTCAAGATATAATTTTTGCATAAAACTAACAATTGTAGGTAAAAGTAAAGCACTTAAGGTCTTACTTCACATAATGTTGTTAGATTAACGCCTTCTTTGTACTTTGGCAGGATATTAAATTATATATCTGTGTCTGCTAAAAAGAAACAAAACCTACCCAAGGCAACCCCTGAAGCAGTAGTGTCTGAGCCCAAAACAGTAAGTGTTGATTTTTTTGATACCATAGGTAACAAAGCGGTGTTTGTAGCTCTAGGCGTACTAATGCTCACAGCTTTTTTTATTTTTAGACATTATCTGTTCCTAGAAAATGTATATTTTTTCAAAGATATTGGAAGCGATACCTACAATTACACTTTTCCTACATTGTACAATACCGCCGATCAAATATCTAAATATGGAATGCCCGGTTGGTCGTTCAACAGAGGCATGGGGCAGAGTATGTTTCCATTTTTTCTGAGAGACCCTTTTGAGATATTTGTGTATGCGGGTGGTGCCAAAAATATTGTGTATACAACTGCTTTCAAGGAGTTTGCAAAGGTGGTGCTGAGCGGACTGGTATTCTATTATTATTTGAGAGCGTTAGGACTGTCATCATTTACATGTATTGCAGGCAGTGTCTTCTTTTCGTTCAGCGGATTTATGATAATGGGAGGAAGTTGGTCGTTGTTTTCATTCGAGGCGTTCAACCTTGCATTGTTATTGTTGGCTTTCGAGCAGTTGTTTTCATACAACAAATGGTATTTGTTCCCGATAGCGATATTTCTCCTAGGTATTTCACAACCCTTCAATTTGTATGTGTATGGGCTGTTGTTGGCTGGTTATGCCCTATTGCGTATGTATCATACTGGTAAATATGATGTAAAGGGAGGGAGCTTGTTTTTTCTTAAAATGGCCGGGCTAGGTGTAATAGGAGTATTGCTAAGCGGGCCACTAATGCTGGAAAATGTGGTGCAATTGCTGGAAAGTCCCAGAGGTAGTGGTAATACTTCTTATGCCAATATGTTGTCGTCAGTGCCCATGTTCCAAGCGGTAGATAAGTTTCAGTTGGGCACAGCGGTGATGCGTTTTTTTGCATCAGACATGTTGGGCGCTGCGGCCGAGTTTAAAGGTTGGCAAAACACACTGGAGGCTCCATTGTTTTATTGTGGATTGCCCTGCCTGTTGTTGATGCCGCAGATATTTCCGACGCTTGACAAAAAGTTGAAAATATTCTTTGCCGTATTCTTACTTATATGGTTGTTGCCTGTGTTTTTTCCCTATTTCAGATATGCGTATTGGATGTTTACGGGCGATTATTATCGTGCTTACTCAATAGCTGTGGTAGCTTTTGTGATGTACTATGCATTGATGGCGCTCGACAAAATTGTTACTGAACGCAAAGTGCATGTTATAACGCTGATAGTGACATTGGTGATATTGCTGCTTTTGCTCAATTATCCGTTTTTTCCTGACGGGGATATAAAAAACTCTCCAGTATATACATTTGTTACATTTATGTTGTTGGTTTATGCAGGGTTGTTGTTTTTTATGGGGAAACCTGGTAGTGCATCATATTTGAAATATATTTTCATTGGTGCAATAGCTATGGAGGCGATGTACTTATCTGGAGTGTCTGTAAATGAAAGAGATCCGGTGACAGTAGCTGAGCTCTCTGAAAAAGTAGGGTATAACGACTACACAATGGATGTGCTGCAAAAGCTAAATTCTACAGATAAATCCTTCTTTAGAATAGACAAGAGCTACGCCTCTTCACCTGCTATACACTATTCGCTCAATGATGCTATGGCACAGGGATACAGGAGTACGAGCAGTTATAATCCGTTTAATCAGTTGTACTACATACGCTATTTGCAACTGATGGGAGCCTCAGATAAAAATAATGAACAAGATTCGCGTTGGGCAAGAGGATTGCTAGGCAGACCAATTTTGGAATCGGCAAATAG
>CAMDNC010000169.1 GCA_945902755.1 Flavipsychrobacter stenotrophus | reverse complement strand
AGGTTTACAACGCATATTAATACACCATAACATTCGAAAGGAGATCAAAAAAACAATTGATAAATTAGGAATAAATGCCTCTACAATTTATCCAGATCTGGATGGCATTACAAGACATATTAGATGGCTTCGTTCGGATGAACATTGATTTTTTCCAGTTATTACTGTTACTCCACTAATAGACTGCCCAACTCACAAAAACCATCTAAAATGATCATTATTGGGTTCGATTTTGATCCAGCGTAGGACGCAATCAGCTACTTCCCTGCATTCTTCATCCTCAAATACTCATACCCTGCTACATTCATCATGAGCATGACGTAGATGGTGTCTTCGAATGGGATGGTGATCATGCGGATGCCGAGGTTGTGGGCGTCGTTGTAGCGCACTACTGCCTCGGGGGTGAGGGATCCGGTAAGGATACCATTGGAAATGAAAAAGGGCAGCAGTATGATGATAAATGTGAGGCAAAAGGCGGCGAGGTATGTAACCCTGCGGTAGAGCAGGAAGGACACAAACAGCGCTAGGAGTATAAAGGTGACTGAGGTGTAGAGACGGGGCAGGGCACGAAAAAGTGACGCCACTCATTAACGAATCTGTACCGTGGATGAAAGGAGAACAGAAACGGGAAGTCAATGCAAAAAAAATGGACTAGTAGGTAGATGTATTCATCAGGCGTTAGACTGATTGCGTTTTAGGGCCTCGACAAAATACTTGAGGGGTACCCATAACATGCCGAAACATTCGCCATCTTCTTTGCCCAGGTGCTTGTGGTGCATTTTGTGGGCACGACGTATGGCACGGAAGTAAAAGTTGTCGGAGTTGCGGAAGATCTTAAACCGCTGGTGTATGAAGATGTCGTGTACGAAAAAGTAAGCTAAGCCATAAATGGTAATGCCCAGCCCTATGAACATGAGGAAACTATAAGGTGTGTAGGGCCCTAATGCCAGACAAAGCATGCCAGGTATGGCGAAGATGAGAAAGAAGTAATCGTTCTTCTCGAAAAACGAAGTGGGGTTCTTTTTGTGGTGGTCTTCGTGGAGATTCCAGAGCAGGCCATGCATGACATACTTGTGAGTGAGCCATGCTACTGCCTCCATGCCAAAGAAGGTGCCTACGACTATTAATGTGTAAGTGAGCCACATAGAATAATGAATATTTAGATTGTACTGATTTTGTTAGGTTGTTTACTGAATTGCTCCTGCAAAGTTACTGGCAAATATGGTAGCTAAGCATCGGTAGATGGTGTTAAGTTTTGGAGTAGTGCTGCCTCCCAGTCGGCAATGCACAACCTGAACCAGGGTGTGAACTGATGAGGGGTGGCGGCAATGGCGGCTTTGATATCGGGTAGGCTCATGTAGGTGTACTGGGCTACTTCGGCGGCATCGGGAATGGGTATGGTGTTGCTGATGCCTGTGAATACATGGTCGAACTCGTGCTCTATGAGGCCATTGCTAAGGCTGGCGTTGTAAATAAAGGTGAAGGATTTTTGGAGTGGGCAGGTGAAGCCCATCTCTTCTTGCAAGCGACGGTGAGCGGCTGCGGCTGCGTCCTCGCCAGGGCGGGGGTGGCTGCAACAGGTGTTGGTCCATTGAAGGGCTGAGTGGTACTTGCCTGCGGCGCGCTGCTGCAGTAGTAACTGGCCCTGCGTATTGAAGACAAACACTGATACTGCACGATGTAGCAGACCGGTGATGTGTGCTTCTTGTTTTTCCATGATTCCCACTTGCTCGTCTTGCGTATCTACTAATATTACCTGTTCCATTGATAAAGTACTGTGAGGGTTTATTTAAAATATGCTGAGGCTGTGCCTGAAATAAGAGGTTACGAGGAGGCCTATCTTGCGACGATTGGATATGCGCACCCGCTGCATGAGTATGTGTGCAGGCGGCACTGCGCGTATCTTGTTGAAAAGGCTGCGGTAGTACTTGTATGCCACATAGACACCGAAACGTGCGTCTTTGGGTAGCTGACGAATGCCGATGAATGCCTCGTCGAAATCGTGAGCGATGTCGGTTTCTATTTGTTTTTTGTCGGCCTCAGAAAAAGACTGAAAGGCCACGCCAGGAAAGTATATTCTGCCCAGGTATTCGTAATCGTTTTTGAGGTCGCGAAGGAAATTGACCTTCTGGAAGGCTGCGCCTAGCTTGCGGGCTGCGGGTACGAGCTTGTGGTAGAGTGCATCGTCGTTGTTGGTAAACACTCGGAGACACATGAGCCCTACTACCTCTGCCGAACCTACGATGTACTGGTCGTAAGTGTCGCCAGAATGGGTGCTGCGCATGAGGTCGGTTTCCATGCTGCTGAGGAAAGTAGTGATAAGCTCGGGTTCGATGTTGTATTGGTTGACTACCTGCTGAAAACTGTTGAGTATGGGGTTCATACTTATCTTCCGATCGATAGAAGCCCATGTTTCTGCCTTGAACTCGTTGAAGAGTGTGAGTTTATCGTAGTCGTGAAAGGTATCAACGATTTCATCGGCAAAGCGAACGAAGCCATAAATGGCATAGATAGGGGCATGCATTTTTTTGTCGAGGCAATGAATGCCCAGAGAGAAGCTGGTGCTGTAGGCTCTGGTGGCCAGTTTACTGCAAGCGGCAGATACGTCGTCGAATATCTGTTTCATTGTATGTGTTACTTCAAACTTTTTAATAGCTGCTCTGCTGCAACTTGTCCGGAAATAAGTGCGGGCGGTACTCCTGGCCCTGGCACAGTGAGCTGACCTGCATAGAATAAATTAGTTACTTTTTTGTTTCGCAATGATGGTTTTAGCACTGCGGTTTGGCGGAGGGTATTGGCCAGTCCGTATGCGTTGCCTTTGTAGGCGTGGTAATCGGCCACAAAATCTTTGATACAATAGCTTTTATTGTAGACTACATAAGGTAAGATAGAGTCGTCGCAAAGATACTCTATGCGCTTCATGATAATGTTGTAATATTTCTGCCTTAGCTGCTCTGTGTCTTGTAGGCCAGGTGCAATGGGTACCAGCAAAAAGAGGTTTTCCATACCCTCTGGTGCCACTGATGGGTCGGTCTTAGATGGACAGCAAACATAGAACAGGGGCTGTGATGGCCACTGGGGTGATTCGTAGATCTCGCGGGCATGGACATCGAGCGAAGTATCGAAAAACAGATTGTGGTGAATGAGTTTTTTGATTTTTTTGCTGACACCTAGATAAAATATAAGGCAAGAAGGTGCGAAGGTTTTGCCCTCCCAGTATTGCTCGTTGTAGTTGCGGTGAGTAGCATCGAGCAATACTTGGTCCATATGGTGGTAGTCGCCGGTGGCTATGATACCATCTGTGGACACTGTGCCCGATGCCGTGAGCAAACCACTAGCAGTACTGCCATTGACCTGTATCTTATTGATTTCGCTGCTGGTAAAAAACTCCACGCCCATAGACTCTGCCAGCGACTGCATGCCCTCGCCTATCTTCATCATACCACCCATAGGATACCATGTGCCCATAGATAGGGCTGCATAGTTCATAAGGCTGTAGAGTGCAGGTATTTGCTTAGCCATGGCACCGAGGAAGAGTACCGGGAACTCCATAAGGGCTACCAGCCGTTCATCTTTGAAATGGCTGCGTACATGGCTGCTGACAGACTGAAATACATCGAGTTTGGCTACGCCCTTGATGATGTCGAGGTTCATGAACTCGAGCCACGAAAAAGCTGGCTTGTAAACTAGCTGTTTCATGCCGGTATTGTACTTGTATTCGCCCTCTGCCATAAACTTTTTGAGTTTATCGGCACTACCCTTTTCTATGCTTTCGAATACCTGATAGATACCATCGAGCGACGCTGGGATGGGAAGTACGTCGTCTTTGCCAAATATGATTTGAAAGCCAGGGTCTAGCTGAACGAGGTTGTAATAGTCGGAGGGGTGTTTGCCGAAGCTGCCAAAGAACTTTTCGAACACATCGGGCATCCAGTACCAGCTGGGGCCCATATCGAATGTAAAGCCCTGCTCCTGAAACGCCCTTGCCCTGCCGCCGGTAGTGTGGTTCTTCTCATAAACGGAAACTTTGTGACCAGCCTGTGCCAAAAAAGCTGCTGCCGACATGCCTGAGAACCCACTACCTATGACTGATATCTTTTTCAATTTTGTCTATTTTTTCAGAAAAATATCTAAACGTAACTTTTATAAATTTACTTCAAAAGATCGAGTAAATCATGAACACCTTTCATGTACGACACATTGGGTAAGTTTGTTTGGGAAGTTGAGAGGAGATCGAGACTTCCTGCAACTACGACATGCGCTCTAGGTTCGGCTGTAGCATAAGCCGTAATAAAGTCTTTTACCTCTTCGGCTGGTCTTGCAGCCACAAAGAAGGTAAGGATATACTCTGGTGCAACCATACCCACAATTTTTATCACGTCTTCAGTAGGCAGATCCTGTCCAAAGTAAAGGGTTTGAAAACCACGTGAGCGTATGATATAATTAGCGAACATTAATCCTATCTCGTGCCACTCTAAAGGTGGTAGGAATAATAAAAACCTCTTGGGTTTGTGCGTTGATGAAAGCAAACCATCAGTAGCCGCCATAAGCTTGCGCTTGATGATACAAGATGCAAAATGTTCTTGTACTGGGGCGGATTTATTGACGGTCCAAAGCACACCGGTTTTTGCTAAAAATGGGTAGACCACCTGTACCATTGTATCGAACATACCCATTCGCAACACGGCAGCAGAGAAAATGCGTTCAAAACCTACTTCATCGAACGCTAACATGCTAGCCAAAAGGTCATTTACATAGCCGTTGTTGACATGCAAACCTGTGGTGGCGGATGAGTCGTGCTCAATATGCTCGTGGATTTCTTCATCGGTGAGTGCTGCTATCTTAGATATTTTATGTCCATAAGACAATAGGGTTGTCACATTGAGTAGCTTACGTACCTGAGCATCGTCGTAGTAACGGCGATTGGTATCGGTACGATTTGGGTGAATGAGACTATAGCGTTTTTCCCAAATCCTTATGGTATGTGCCTTGATACCTGTAAGCCGCTCGAGGTCGTTAATTTGATATGACTCCATTGTGTTTAAATAATATTGGACAAAGTTAAACAAATAAAAGTAAACAAGTTAAACAAAAAATGTGAAGGATAACACAAAACGAGCAAAAGAAACGACTAATGGCAACAAAAGGACGGGAAATAAGCTGAAAAATGGGGTAAAATAGAAAAATCTGTATGTATTATGAAAATATTAAGACAGGGTTATTTTGAGGGTGAAAGTTAAACAAAACGATAGAAATGTTACAATTTCATATAACTTAGTAACTACAACATCATTACACACCTAAAAAAACATGTATTATGAATGCAAACGTAAATGTGCTCAACTGGTTTGAAATATCTGTAACAGATATGGCTAGAGCAAAGCAATTTTATGAAACCATTTTCGACATTGAAATGTATGAAATGGAAATGATGGGAATGAAGATGGCCTTCTTTCCAAGAGAGGAAAATAATGGCAAAGTATCGGGCGCGCTGGTGCAGGGCGACATGCACAAGCCTAGTATGGATGGTGCAAAAATATACTTTAACGGCAACCCCGACCTAGATGTGGCACTGAGCAAAGTAGCAGCTGCAGGCGGCACTGTGACCATGCCCAAGACACATATTGACCCAGAAACAGGGTACATGGCCTTCTTTATAGACACAGAAGGTAATGGAGTGGCGTTACACTCTAATGGTTAATAATCCGTTGCACAATTATATAAAGCATCAGTGAGGGCTAAACGCCTTGCTGATGCTTTTTGTTTTTTGGACACAATACGGGGATGAGTGGAGGTTACTTATTGCGACTGTAAAGACGAATCTTGGTGTACTTGATAAAAGCACTGTAGGCAGAAAGGCGACAGATAACGAAGCCATAAAAACCATCGAGAAAGCCGAGCTTGATGAAGTACTCTGAGATGAAATGCCAGAATGGGGAGAAAATGATTTTGAGGATGGTAGCAGATTTGCCATTTTCAACCGCAGCTTGGGCTGCCAACTCTGAGTAACGTTCAATCTTCTGGAGGTGGGCGCTTATGCTACTGAAGCTATAGTGCAAGAGGTCGCCTGTGAGCGTGCCTTTTGTATCTGTGGCGCTGTGGGGTTGCCAGTATTCATGTACTTTTCGGTCTGCCCATTGGCCCTTGGTGCGATTGTAGAGGCGTGTTTGCCAGTCGGGATACCAGCCGCAATGTTTTATCCATTGTCCACAATAATTAGTGAGACGGGGGAGCTTGTACACATTATGCGATGCACCAGCCTTAACCGCTATTATGGATTGTGTGAGCGCTGGCGTTAGTTCTTCATCAGCATCAAGGGAAAGAATCCAATCGTGAGAGGCATGGGTGGTGGCAAAGTTTTTCTGCTTGGCATATCCCAGAAAAGGGTGCTGCACTACCCTAGCCCCCATAGCTGTAGCTATAGAAACTGTTCCATCGGTAGAGTGGCTGTCTATTACTACCACTTCATCTGCCACACCAGCTACCGATGCTATGCAGCGGGCTATGTTAGCTTCTTCGTTGAAGGTGATAATAATGACACTGAGGCGCAGCATGATATAAACGATAAGTGAGGCAGACAAACAATGATGCAGTAAAAATAGAAAGACATTATTGTTTTGAAGTGTTTTTGATAAGATTATCTTTGCAGAAGAGCAGAAGAAACAGTGGTGATAGGTGAAAAAGTGATGTAGATACGGAAAAAAGAAGCGGGAAATTAAAAAAGATATAATTTTGATTTTTTAATTGCCGCTTTTGCCTTACCTTTGCAGTCCGAAAAATTTATAACTAATGGAAGCAGTAGCTTTTGTACACGAACAACTTACAACGAAGAAAGAATTCCCAAAATTCAAAGCAGGTGATAACATCACTGTAAACTATAAAATCGTTGAGGGCAATAAAG
>CAMDNC010000168.1 GCA_945902755.1 Flavipsychrobacter stenotrophus | reverse complement strand
GAAGCTCCGATAGCAAAATTGTTCATTTCAGCATCTGTAAGGTTCAGAGCACGTTCGCTGTTTACATTTTCTATCAGTGCTTTTCTCTTTAATTTGTTATCTATCGAGAAAAATATTCTACCCTTAGAGTCCACAGTAAGCAACATAATATTTTCATCAGGTAGTGGAAACTCAGATATTGATGATGGTGTTTTTACTACTACTGGTTCTTCTGGCTTAAACTTGGTAGCCAACATGAAGAAAGTGAGCAGCAGGAACGCCACATCGCACATAGCCGTCATGTCAATGTGGGTGCTTTTGCGTGGTAATTTTGCTTTTGGCATTGTTATAATTCTTCTACTGTTAAACTAATAAGATGCAATATCATTCTGATTCCATACGCACCCATCACATATTTTATTGCAAAATATAGCAAATAACCTGTTTAGCTTTATAAACAGGTTATTTGCCAGGAAAGTACGATTACTTATGAGTAGATGCGAAGCTCTGTGTAAGTGTAAAACCGCTTTCGTCTATAGAATAGGTGATACCATCTATAATAGTGGTAAACAAGTTGTAGAATATGATAGCGAAGAAGGAAGTACCGATACCAAGAGCGGTATTGATAAGTGCCTCAGAGATACCAGCAGCAAGAGCGGCAGCATCAGGTGCACCTGCAGATGACATAGCCGCAAACGAACGAATCATACCCAATACCGTACCAAACAGACCAAGAAGTGTTGCTGCTGATGCTATCGTAGAAAGGAATACCAGATTTTTCTCCAGCATTGGCAATTCCAGTGCAGTAGCTTCTTCTATTTCTTTCTGTATACCTGCTATTTTCTGGTCTGTATCCAGGTCATGATTGGTAGTCATTTCTTTGTAGCTCACCAGTCCTGCACGCATTACATTACCCACAGATCCTGCTTGTTTGTCGCACTCAGCTATTGCTGCGTCTACATTTTTGTTAGCAAGGTGATACTGTACTTTACGCACAAACTCACCACCATCTATTTTACCTTTAGCTTTGATAATAGTAAGTGCACGCTCTACTATAAAACAAATAAGCGTAAGAAAGGTTGCCATAAGTATAGGTACCACAAAACCACCTTGATACATCGTACCAGCTATGTTAGCAGGTTTGTGCCTTGTTGCGCCATCAAGGAAGTTACTTTCTGCACCCAACACAAATTTCCAAATAAGCTCACCTGCTGTTACACAGCCTGCTACTACTAAAGCGTTAATCCAAAAATTGTTAGAATTTCTTGGTTTTCCTGCACTTCCATTAGCACTTGCTGGTTTAGCTGCGGCTGTTTTTACGTCTGCCATAATTTTGTTTTTGTTTTTTTGTTTGCTTAAAGTTTGCTGGTTAAGTATTGATAATAGTATGCTTGCAAAGATATACGTACCACTCAAAAAAACAATTTTGAGTAAAAAATATTTTCTTAATCATAACATTCCCGAATTATTAGGAATGACTCTTTTTCTAAAGAACGTAATAGGGCAATTATTATTGCAAAAAGGTAGCGTAGGGAAGGTAAAACATGATGTAATATAAAAATGACAGGCAGGTATTATTGATAGACGTAGATTCGAGGTAAAACCTTTGTATTTTCGCAAAAAATTTTTAAAAACGCACAAAATCATGAATTTTAACCCCTGGCATGACGTTAGTTACGGCGACAACGTACCCCATACAGTAAATGCAATCATAGAAATACCCCGCAACTCTAGGGCAAAATATGAGTTGGACAAAGAAACAGGTTTGTTGAAACTGGATAGAGTATTATATTCATCTGTTTACTACCCTGCCAACTATGGTTTTATACCACGTACCTATTGTGATGACAATGATCCACTAGATATATTAGTGCTTTCTCAGATAGATATGCAACCCCTTTGCTTAGTGGAAGCTAAAATAATTGGTGTAATGCGAATGCTGGACCAAGGTGAGGCCGATGATAAACTGATAGCTGTGTGCGCCAATGATATGAGTGTAGCTCACTTTAATGACATCAATGAACTATCTCCCCACTTCATAGAAGAGCTGCGCCATTTCTTTGAGGAATATAAAAGATTGGAGAAAAAGGAAGTAAAAGTGGAAGATTTTGAAAATGCACGCCTCGCCCGCAAAATTTTGCAACACAGTATCAATGACTACAAAACAAAATTTGGGGAAGGCAAATAAACCCTAAGTTAATACAGTATTAATTTCCTACATATTAATTGATTTTTTTCATAAGACAGTTTGTGATTAATCACAAACTGTCTTATCTTTAATGTCATTTTAATGTCAGCAAGGTTTTTAGAAGAGTAATAAAATTTGTTCTTAGCGCCAGAATTTCTCATTTTTTACATCACAAACAAAGATTAATGAAGAGAGTATTACTTTTTATCGTATGGTTTGCTGGTTTTCAGGTAATGAAAGCTAATGCAGCAATCACAGTTACGCCAGCCTCAGGTGGCACTAACATTTGTGCCAATCTTGCACTGGGTGGTAGCACTCCTGCTTATACACCACTTGGTGTTATTACCGTTACCGAAGGTGTAAATTCTGATTTTGCTATGGGTTTCAGAACCCTTACCATCAATGCACCGGCTGGGTGGCAGTTCAATACTGCAACAACACCTACCTTGGCATTCACGCCAGGCAGAAATACAGTCTTTATCAATAGTGGTGGCTTTACTACTACTCAGTTGACCATTAATCTTGGTGTTACAGGTACTACCCAACTGGACGCATTCACCATTACAGGTCTTCAAGTAAGGGCTAATTCTGCTGCAGCAGCTGCGGGAAACATTACACCATCAGCGTTCACAGGGTTTAATGGTATTAACGGTGCATCTAACTTTGGTGCACTATCACTTACGCCTTCTTTAGTACCCGCTGTAGCAGTTAGTGCTAACCCAGCTGGTGCTATATGTGCAGGTACTAGTGTCACTTTTACCGCCACACCTACTAATGGAGGAACACCTACCTATCAATGGCAGTTAAATGGTGTGCCAGTAGCGGGTGCTACTAATGCTACTTATACTAACGCCTCCCTTACCAATGGTAATACTGTGAGAGTAGTAATGAATGCTACTGGCTGTGTAGCTCCTACATCTGCTACATCTGCGCTTACTACTATAACAGTTAATGCTATACCAGCTGCAGTTACAGTAACTGGTGGAGGTAGCTTTTGCAACAACACTACATTGAATGCCAGCATCACTGGTGCAGGTACTATTTATTACCAAGGTGTTCAGTTTAACGGTACTTCAACTGCTACACCTTCTGCGTCACAGTTCATCACTACACCAGGTACCAATACTTATTATTTCAGAGCGCGCTCAGCAGCTGGTTGCTGGGGGCCGCAAGGCAGTGCTACTGCCACTATTTATTTGCAGCCTTCGGCACTTACTATCACCCCTACTACCACTTCTACACTTTGCTTGGGCGATAGTGCTACATTTACTGTAAGTGCTACCGCGGCCGAAGTGGAAGTACTGCATCAAGACTTTAACAGCGGTTTAGGTGGTTGGTCTATCACTAACCTAGCTGGTGTAACCAATAGCTTTTTTCAAATACGCAATTCACCCGGATATAACAATTTGGTAGCAGGCGATGGCACTCCTTACATGCAAGCTGCACCAGATGCTACCGGTTCATCAACTATTCCTACCAATACCATTTTTACATCACCTTCTTTTTCTTTGGTTGACTATCAGTCGGCTAGGGTGTCGTTTAATCAGTATTATCTGCAGTTCCCACAGGACACTACAGTAGGTGTAGACTACTCTATTGATGGTGGCACAACATGGGTGCCAGTTTTCAACCAAGCAAGGGTTTTTGCAGGTGCGCTCAATTGGTTGTCTACCACACCCAATTTCACCATCGCGCTTCCTGCGGCTACAATTGGTCAACCTGATGTACGTCTTCGCTGGAATTATTACTCGGTATGGGGCTGGCATTGGGCTATAGACAACATAAAAGTTAATGCGGTTCCCGATCTTACTTATTCATGGGTGGGTGTTTCCGGTGCTTCAGGCCTTTCTTGCAGTACTTGCGATACGATAACTATCACGCCCGCTCTGGCTGGTGTAAACATCTACAGTGTTACTACTGCCGCTGCTGGTTGCACTACTGTAGGTGGACTAACGATTAATGTAAATCCACTACCTAGTATATACGATGTGACAGGTGGTGGCTCTTTCTGCGCTGGTGCTGCTGGTGTAAGTGTTGGACTAACCGGTTCTGACTTAGGTGTAGATTACCAGTTGTACAATGGTGCTGTAGCTATAGGTACTCCAGTAGCAGGTACTGGCATAGCGCTCGACTTTGGTTTGCAAAACGTAGCAGGTACATATTCAGTTATTGCTGGCAACCCCAGCACTACCTGCTCAGCCAATATGAATGGCACAGCTATACTCATTGAGAATCCTCTGCCTACACAATACAACGTAACAGGTGGTGCCGCATTTTGTGTCGGAGATACTGGAGTGCATGTAGGTCTCAGCGGGTCGGATACTGGTATTAGTTATCAGTTGTTCGAAAGTGCTACACCTATAGGTACGCCCGTTGCTGGTACTGGCGCGCCGCTCGATTTTGGATTGTTTTCCACACCCGGAGCATACAATGTAGTTGCAACTAACAATAGCACGCTTTGTACTTCTGGTATGGCTGATACTGCGTTTCTAATTGCCAATCCATTACCGACCGTATTTAATGTAGTAGGTGGCGGTAGCTATTGTGCAGGTGGTATAGGCGTGTCAGTAGCATTAGACAACTCAGAATTAGGTATCAACTATCAGTTATACAATGGAGCAACGCCTATAGGTGCTGCTGTACCGGGCACTGGTTTAGGTATCGACTTTGGTTTGCAAACAGCAGCAGGTACGTATACCGTATTGGCATCTAATGGCTCTACCGCGTGTCTTACACCTATGAACGATAGTGCTATTGTTACCATCAATCCTCTGCCAGATACTATTACTGGCACTGCCGTGGTTTGTGAAGGTAGTACTACCGCTTTGTCAAACGCTACTACTGGTGGTACATGGTCAAGCGTCGATGTTACAATAGCTACTGTCGATGCTACAACAGGTGTAGTGACAGGCATACTAGCTGGAGCAACAGATGTTATATATACATTGCCTACTGGTTGTGGTGCCACTATAACGGTTACAGTTAATCCTCTGCCAATCGTTGCGCCTATTGTAGGTGTTACCAACATCTGTGCAGGCACTACCACTACCCTCACCAACGCTACTGCAAGTGGTGTATGGATAAGTGCTAATACTTCAATAGCTACTGTTGACTCTGTAACAGGTGTGGTAACTGGTGTAGCAGGTGGTATTACTACTATCAGCTATGGTGTTACTAATACTTTTGGTTGTACAGCCTATGCTACTATTGCCGATACTGTTACTGCATTGCCAGTGCTAGGTGCTATAGGTGGTCCCGCTGGTGTGTGTATAGGTAACAACGTGACTTACACCAACGCCACTGCTGGTGGCACTTGGACCAGTAGCGATGCTGCGATAGCCGCAATAGATGTCGTTACAGGCGTTACCAATGGTGTTAGTGTGGGGGTAGCTGATATTACCTATACAGTTGCAGTATATCCGGGATGTGCTTCATCTGTAACCAGAACTGTGAATGTGTATCCGCTTCCTGTTATAGATCCTATATCTGGCGCAGCAACTGTTTGTCGCGGGCTCACCATCAATCTGAGTAGTGCTACCACAGGTGGTGTTTGGAGCAGCAGCGATGCAGCTATAGCTGCGGTTGCTGCTACAGGTGTTGTTACGGGTATCAATACTGGTTCAGCGGTAATCACCTACACGGTTACTAGCACATTTGGTTGCACCGACTTCATTACTCACAACATCACAGTGGGCAATGCTATGCCAGCTGTTACTGTGCTTCCTGCAGGTCCATCTGTTACACTGTGTGGTGGTGCTTCTGCCAATCTAGTATCATCAGCCGCTACTGGTCTTACTTACCAGTGGTCTGTGGGTGGTGTCGATATTGCAGGTGCTACCAATGGTAATTACATAGCTACTACACCCGGCGTTTATGTGCTAACTATCGACAATGGCACTTGTAGCGCAGCTTTGCCTGCTAAAACAGTATTGGCACAGCCAGTAGCTGTTATCACTTACAACACTACCGGCAATTATCTATACACAGGTAGCTTCTCTGGTTATCAGTGGTTCATGAATGGTACTGCAATCGCTGGTGCTACATCTGGTATTTACCCATCACCTGCTCCCGGCGATTACACAGTTGTGGTTACTGACGTGAACGGTTGCACCGATACTTCAGATGTTTATACAGTACTACCCACTGGCATCACTACGACTGGTGCCGATATGAATATCACTGTATATCCTAATCCTGCTTCATCAGTATTGCACATCGATGCTCCTGTTAAGGTGAGTGTGACTGTAGTAGCTATTGATGGCAGAGTAGTTATTGCTAACCAAGCAAGCAATAACATCAATGTAACCGAACTGGCAAATGGTGTGTACATGCTGCTGATCTATGACGAGCACAAAACACTGCTGAAAACAAATAGGTTTTCTAAAATGAACTAATCAATACCGATACTAAAAAGCAACACCCCGGCAATAGTTGTCGGGGTGTTGCTTTTTTATAGTCTAGGGTAGTGTCAGCTTACAATCTCACTAGTCGGTACTGTTTTGTCTTTTACTGTTTTGTCTTCCACACCCATTAGTATTCCCCACGCTTGCAGTCCATCTACACGCTCGCATATTAGTTTTATGATACCAGCTATCGGTATAAACAAAAACATACCCGGCACACCCCATAGGTATTCACCCACTATCACCGCCAGTATGGTGATGAATGGATTCATCTTTACTCGGCTGCCTATGATGCGTGGAAACAAAACATTGGAATCTATCAGATGCACTATGAATAGTGC
>CAMDNC010000167.1 GCA_945902755.1 Flavipsychrobacter stenotrophus | reverse complement strand
ACGCTGTTGTCCTTCGGCTACTGGCGGCTGCCTGGTGCTGGTTTTCTGCCGATGCATTACTACTATCTGGCTTCTTGTCATAGGTTGAGTTTTGGGGTTTATAATTTTACTTCTTGCTTTCTTCTTCGGCATCAAAAGGCACCATCAAGGGCTGGGCGTTCTTATATCTATCGGCCGGTGTACTGTAGGTATAACTGTTCATATTTTGTTTATTGTTCATTTCTGTTTTTGCCGGTTTTTTGCCGGTTGTTTCATGTGTTTTGGTACGTAAGTAGTTGATAATCAATGGTATTCATTTTTCCAGTAAGTAGGCAATTTGCTGGTATCTCATATGGTTTTTAGGAGCGAGGAAGAGAGCGGGAGCGGAGGGACAGCCGAAGGGGCTGTGTTTCCGGTTTGTTTCCGGTGTTTTCATGTGTTTTTGGGGTTAACTCATTGATTATCAATACTATTCACTTTTCTGGTTTGCGGGCAATTTCTGGTGGTTTTTATTTGGAACATGATATGTGGGATTTTTGTGTTTTCTTAATGTGGGTTGTTGGTTGTTTAGGTTTAATTGTCATATTGTGGTTTTTTAGAGCGAGGATGAGAGCGAGAGCGGAGGGACAGCCGAAGGGGCTGTATTTCCGGCTTTGTTTCCGGTGTTTTCATGCGTTTTTGGGGTTAACTCATTGATTATCAATACTATTCACTTTTCCGGTATGCATGCATTTTCAGGTGGTTTTTGTGGTGGGGTAGGCGGCAGTGTTTGTTTTGATAATATGGAAATTATAAGCTGACATAATGATTGTGGGTTTATAGATTAATGGATAAGTAGAATATGCTCTACTGATGCCGCAAAAAGTGAGCCAACTTAAGCCAAAATAGGTGTGGCAGAAATTAAGATATCCACATTTTGAGATGTGGATTTTACGCAAGTGACGAACACGTACACTTTTTATTTTGTTAACTATATTATTTGCCAAAGCTGCTGATTTTGTAGGTGAACACAAGCATGTAGTATCGTTGCAGGAGGTTGGTTTGTAGGTCTTGGATGTAGCTGTCGGTGATGGTGCGTTGTATGTTGGTGTTTTGATTGAGTAGGTCGTTGATACTAAAACGGAGTTCGCCCTGACGCTTGCGGAATAGCTTTTTGCCTAGGGCTATATTACATAACAAAATATTTCGGTTGAAGCCTGCTGATAAACCAAAGTTGCCCTGCCATGCGAGGGAACTATTAAAAACAACTGTTTGCCACAAAAGTAATGTAGTGGAGGCGCGCAAGTGCTGGCTGATGAATGTGGTGGTGGTTTTGCTGACGGGATTTTGGTTGAAGGAGATATTAGAGCCAGATGATAAGTTAAAATCGAACTGCTGGCTGATGTTGCTGGTAAGCACGAGGTTGAGCCCCAGGGTGCGGCTCTGCTGATAATTGATGCTGCCATTGATGATAGAGGGTATGCGCTGCAAGCCACCATTGGCATTGATGCTAAACCGGCTTTTGATGATGGTGAGCGGTATGCTATAGCTGACGTTTGTATTGATGCCGGCATTGCCTTGAATATTGACAGGAAGTGTGAGCTGCACACCAGCGGGGAGGGAAATGCCCATAATGTTAGTATCTGTAGGGTAGATGAGCGACTGTGAGGATATGTAATGGCGGGTAACATTGGCGGTAAGTGACACTGATGTGTTGTGGCTGCCTTTGTGGCCTGAAGCATTGTACCTGAGTGAGAGGGTGTGGGTGTAGGGCTGGCGCAACTGCGCATTGCCGGTAGAAAGGTGGAGAGGGTCGGTGTTGTTGACCACGGTTTGCAACTGTGCTACAGATGGTGGGCGGGTGGTGGTGGTGTACTGTCCCTGCAGGTGACGACTACTGGTGATGCGGTACTGCCAAGTGGCTAGGGGTAGAAGATTGGTGAAGGTGCGGGTGGTGGTATATGTGCCGGGCGACAACTGAGTGTTGTGGAGCTGTACCCACTGATACCCTATGCCGCCAGATAGCTGATGCCTGCCCTGGCGGTGCTGATAGCTGGTGCTTGCCTTGTAGGTGGTGTGGGCTGCTATAAACGAATTGGATAAAGCAGTGTCGGGCAGGAAGTATGCACTGCCGTTGTAGTCATATACGTCTCTTACTGTTTGTGTAGGGGAGGTTGCAACATCGGTTTGTAGCTTCAGTAGACTGTGTGTGCCCATAGGGTGCGTGTAAGTGGCATTGCCACTAAGCGACCACCCATGCTGCAGGTGGTGTATGCGCTGGTCTTGGGTGGTGCTGAGCTGTGTATCTGTGTAAAATGTGTTTTGTGCATATTGCTGAGTGGTAGCCAGTGCGTGGTTGTAGCTGGTATTGACTGCTGCGGACAAAGTATGCCCTCTGTTACCCAAGCGGTGTGTGTATAAAAGATTGTTGCTGAGCAAAATAGAAGTACGATCATTGGTGTTACGGTTGGTGGTGGCATTGAGTGGCTGATAGTCTATAGCCATAGTTCCTGTGCGGCTGGCGGCACTGCCTGTGCTGGTGAGGGTAAGGGCTGGCTGCAATAGTAGCGTGTGTAATGTGTCGGGCTGATAACTGATGCGCATGTTGGCCCTGTGATTGTGGCTATTGTTGGTGGTGGGGCTTTGCTCGTCATATATCTGTCCGGCAGCGGTGGGTAGCAGGTAGGTGCGCCGCGTGTTTCGGTAGGCGGCATTGCTGGTATGCGAATATGCATAACTACCTGTGGCGTCGGTATGGGTGCCCCATTTGTTGGTGTAGTTGAGCCCTGCAGCATGGGTGGTGGTGATGCCACTACCGGCTGTGGCTGCGGTGCTTTGGTCGGTAAAGTTTTGAAGGTTGACGTTATTGGACTGTGCGGTGAGCGATATGCGCCGCTGACCACTGAAGCGGTGCAGGTTGATGCCACTGCCATATATGCTCTGACTGCTGCTGTTGCCACCACCAGCAAAGGCATTGCCAAAGACCCCATGTCGCTTGTGAGGGTGGGTGACGATATTGATGGTTTTGTTTTGCTGCCCCTCGCTGAAGCCTGTGAAGCGTTCTTGGTCAGATTTTTCGTTGTACAACTGTACTTTTTGTATGACATCGGCAGGTAGGGTTTTGAGGGTAGCCCAGGCATCTTCGCCAAAGAAGGGCTTGCCATCTACCAGTACTTTTAGTACGGCTTCGCCCTGAGCCTTGACGGAGGTGCCGTTTATTTCTATGGCGGGCATTTTGCGTATGAGGTCGGCGGCATCGGCATCGGGGTTTACTTTGTAGGCAGCCGCATTGTACTCGGTAGTATCGTCATGCTGGGTCATGGCTATAGCCTGCGATACTATTTTTACTTCATCGAGGGTTTGGGATATGGGCTGCAGGTGAATAGTGGGTATGGTAATGCTGGCATCTGTAATGCTAATGGATGAATGGTGTGTGGCATAACCTATGGCAATAATGACCATGGTATAAGCACCGGGTGGTACGCCAGATATGTTATAGCCCCCCAGGGTGGTAGTGGCGGCTGAGTGTATCTGCTGCCCCTGCTGCGTGATGGTGATGGTGGCTTGTAGTAGGGTATCGGTAGGGAGCCCCTGCACCTTGCCGATGATACTGAATGGCTGGGCGAAGGATGTGGAAGAACAAAAGAGTAGGAGAAAAAGGCATAGGTGCTTCATGAATGATATACTATATAAGTGTAGTGAAATATACACCAACTACAAACGGTACTCATAACACCTATACTTACCGCCATTACTATAAAGTATATAAGTCAAAAATCAACTCATTAGTTTCTAACTCTTTCTTGCAAGCCAAAATACTGTTACCGTTTATTTTCATGTTTGTATAAACAATATTGCTTTTGAGTTTTGTAAAGCTTGTTTTGCCACTCTTGATTTCGTAAACGCCTTTCACAAAAGCATTATTGGATGTAGTGCCTACAAAACGTATTTGATCATTTTTCACATCAATATCAAAGACACGAATTATAGATTCACCAGCAACACTCAGACTAGAAAAGTCAATATTGCTACCTTCTTTTAGTTTGTTTATACTTTTACGCACATTGTTAACAACCACTGGTATTCCTTTATCGTCTACCCTAAAAAACATGTCAGGTCTAGCATTGCCTTCATAATTGCTAACTGGATACACGTTATTTAGTTTCCCTTTGCTGTTTCCGTTAGCTGTGTATTCGAATATTGCAAGCTCTGTGGGGGTGTGCACTGTTCGACCTTCTACCACCGTAATTTTAGCGTTATGAGAGGAAATGAAAGGAATAAAATAATTACCCTCTTTTACCTGATGATTCAAGTTTTGAGAAGCCATGTATAGTTTACCATTATTTCTTATGGTATCTAAAAGAAGGAATTTTTTGTAATTCCCAATATTTAGAATGTTGTTATTTTTTTGCTCATTGTGGCCTATTATTGCTTGTGTGTAAAAATTGACATTCAAATCTCTTTTACCGTTAGGTAGTGTAATTGAGTCTAGTTTGGCTTGAAATAAACGGAAAAGCAGAGAGCCAGAGTTGCGGTCTATACTGTTTGCGATAGCCATAGGTAGTGCATCGAAACGTAAATGTTGTCTGACAAATGAAGCAGGAGCCGATGCTGACATGCCATTGCTTTTTAATATACCATATATACTATTTGCTACAGAGTCTGTTATGTCTGTCCTACTGTATGTTGCTCTTTGGGTTTGTAAATCGTAGTACAAGCTTATTTGAAATTTATCGTCAAATAGCACAACATGATTATTAGCGAAATGTACATCATTCAGATTATCAAATATTGAGTCTCGTACTTTGTAGCTATGCAGTGGAGACGTGCTGCTGGCATTTAAAGCGTTGATAAACATATTCAACGTATCATTGTCTATGTTCTTGAAGAGCCAACGTCTAATATTGTTTTTGTCTACTAGGCAAACGGTACAAGATGGTCCCATAGCCAGTTCGTCAGACAGTTCTTTGTTGTATATTGTTCTGTAACCTTCATAAATATCTTTGTTGTCTTGAAAGTATAATGACATTTTTTTAGTGTCACTCAACAAGACAATTTTATCTGCCAAATCAGCTTTCTTTAGCTGTTGTAATACCTTGATGCCCCCCAGCCTACAGTTGATACAGTCTGCTGATGTGATGTTAAGCACCAAGTAAGGGTTGTCTTTTTTAAAATTTGCTGATAATATTGAATCAGTATTTTTTCCAGTTACAAATAATGGGAGAAAAAAAAGCACAAAAAAAGCAGATTTAATCATATGTTTTATTTTAGGTTGTAAATTATGTAATTATGTAATAAGAAATTGCTACACAGTTTGTAGTAGAAATAATACTCACTTTGTAGCAATTTCTTAGCAATAGTGCTTAGTACTGTTGTTGTATGTTTGTTAGCGGTGTACTAACATTGAATTCTGTTTGCAATTGGTTCCACCAAGTTTGCGAGTTTCCACTCCAGCCACCAGTCCACTCGTGATTTGGTTGAGTTTGACATTGTTGGCCTGAACTTTCATAAGATGTTATCGTTGTTGGGTCGCCTTGTTCTGGCACTTCCTTATAGTTTTCAATTGTAACTACACAGCAAAGTTTGCAAGGATCTCCACCGCAAGCAATAGTTAAAGTGCTTCCACTTAGAGATGATCCTTGGTATGGGCCATTCCAATAACTATGAACAATAGCAGATGCATTTACTGAATACATGGCAATTAATGCCAACGAAAAAAATAGTCGTTTCATTAGGTTATTATTAATAATAAAAATTGCCTTGAAATTTAGCGTACAAGGCTTCGCTTGCTACTCCGCATTTATAAGAACCACCCTTCGTAGCTAAGTGGCCGATACTATTTGCATAGTTAATCAGTTAGCGTACCTTTGTAGTTCTTTCAAAACCAATGGTACACTTTGCTGCTGTAGTCAAATACTATCCTGTTTGGTCACAGACCATTTCGCAAAGAGTAACAAATCTTAGAGCAGGCAATTTTGGTAGGCGTTTCGTTTGCCATTTATATCCTGCTCTTTTTTTGTCCTAAACTTTGCACCAGCTGTATTCTATTTGATTGTTTCTACACAGTTGTTTGTTATGTTTTGTACAGTAACAATCAAATAGAATACAGAGTAAATTTAGCTAAGTTTGTTATTAACAGATAGTTTTCTTATGCTTATTTTGTTCTCTATAAGAACAAATTGTTCCTATTAGGAAATATTGTTTTGAGATAGTATTGTATTGAGAGGTACGTTGAAATGATTGGCTATTTGTACCAAGAGTTTAAGATTTAGAGATTCGTAGTTGCTATTTTCTATCTTGCTTATCACTGAGTGCGTGACACCTACGCTTTTGGCAACTGTAGTTAGTTTTTCATTTTCTTTATGGCGCAAAGTGTACACATTTTGTCCAATTGTCGTCAGAACTTCGTTCAGTAATTGATCTTTCATAATTAATAAGTTTTATAGTTTTTGATGGATGATACTTTTAGGTAGTTTTTTGGTGTTTTTTTATAAGTTTTTGTGTAGTTTGGTTAATACTTTTACGAATCTAAAAAATATTTTTTGAATATCATAATATTCTTTCTGAAAAAATAGTGGTTTTGTTATTTGAATGCGATAAAAAGACACTATTTGTTGAACGACAACGATTTAAATATATGTTTAGAATATATGTGATTTCGGAGTGTATGATCAAAGCCCCTCACTGCCCCGCCAGTACAAGAGATTCGACGCAAAGCCCGCCGCTAGTAGTGCAAGGGCTGGTGACCCAAAAAAGAAATGAGGAGGTACTGTAAAAATAACAACGGGTAAAACCGAGGGGTGGTATTACCCATTGTGTGTGGTGGCTATATGCGGTGTTTAAGGATTTCGTCTATTACAGTGGGGTCGAGGAGGGTAGAGGTGTCGCCTATGCTGTTGGGTTCGTTTTCGGCTATTTTGCGTAGTATGCGGCGCATTATTTTACCGCTCCGGGTTTTGGGTAGGCCTGTTACAAACTGTATTTTGTCGGGTTTGGCTATGGCACCTATTATTC
>CAMDNC010000166.1 GCA_945902755.1 Flavipsychrobacter stenotrophus | reverse complement strand
TGACTGCCGTCGTGATGTGGTAATTTTTAAGAACACAAAAAACTAGCCTTCGCTGCAAAACATCCAGAAAAACGGATAATAGGCTAAAAAAACCCCTTACTTAATCTTCCTCCTTCTCTTCATAGACATTTACAAAAGCAGCACGCCTAGGGGCGGGGAAGGCAGCATTGGGTTTCAGGCTTTTCCATATTACTTCGTTAAGGTCTAGGTCTGCAACTCGGTCGGGCTGGCTCAGATCAAATTTGTCGCTCTTGTCTGAGAGTATATTTGAAGCCATATTCATTTCATCAAGGTCTATGTTAGATGGTATGTTGTTATATACACCAAGATTAGCAGTACTGGTAAAGCAACGGTACATGGGTGTAGCACCTGCATCATACTGGCTCATGGGTTGTAATCCAAGTATTAGCTCTATAGTGCGTAGCATGCCCGATGTAGAATACATAGTATGATCTACAAAATTCCTTTTTACATAAGGTCCTGCCACAAACGCGATACTCCTGTGTGCATCTACATGGTCTGGTCCGTTTTGTGCATCATCTTCCAGCACAAATACCACACTGTTTTTCCATACAGGGCTATGAGATAAGTGCTCAATAAACAATCCTAAAGCCTGATCATTATCTGCTACAAATGCATTTGGGCTTCTAGATTTCCTTCCTAACCCTGCTGTATGGTCTGCCGGGAAATACACAATGTTCAGTTGTGGTACAGCATTGGCAGTTACCAACGAGTCAAAGTCTCTTTCCCATAAGTGCTCACGGTCTACATCTTTTATTTTCAGATTCCAGCCGGGGAAGTAAGGACACATATGTTTTTTAAGGTCTGGTAGGTAGGTGTTACCGTCATCATCAGTAAACTCGCCATAGTCCCTGAAAGTGATACCTGCTCTCAAAGCATAATCCCACAAAAAACCGTTTTTGGGCAGTGCAATATCCCTGTTGCCTGCATAGTCATAGTTGCCGCCACGGCCACCATAATTGGTAGGCCAAGTTTTCTCTACATAGTCATTTGCATAGGCAGCCATGCTCCAGTTGTGTCCATCGGCACTTACTTCAGCATCCACATAAAAGTTGTCCAGCAGTACAAATTGTTCCGCAAGCGCATGTTCATTAGGTGTTACATTTCTGCCAAACAAAAGTAAGCTGGTATCTCCATTTCCCTGGGGCAGGTCTGACAGTACCTGATCGTAAGTACGGTTCTCTTTTACAACGTAGAATACGTGTTTTATAGGAGATTCGCCTCCCACCTTCATGGGTACGGGGTTACCCACTTCGCCACCGGCTGCCATTTCTTTCTCTTTTGTATAAGGAGTATTGGCATATACTTGTTTCGAGTATGCTCCTAGTTCCTTTTCAGTAGGTTCAGGTATACTGCTCAAACTACCCGTAAACAGACTACCAATATATTGTTCACTACTTTTATTGGCTTTTTTGTAGTTAGCCTCCTGACCTTTTTTTACTGGCTGTGGACCTTCAGGATTGGGCAGTGATGTGTTGCCTTTGCCATTCAATACCATTATCAGATTTCTATTAACTCTTACGCAAGTAGGGTACCAGCCTGTAGGTATAAATCCTTTCGACTTACTTTCACCCGGTTCATGCACATCAAAGACCGCAAGGTTGTTATTGTCTGCGTTAGCTATATACAGCACATCATCGTCATTGTTTAATGCCACACTGTTCGTTGTCGATCCATTGGGTGCATCGGGATACAAGGCTGCATTAAGGGTTTCTATGACCTTACGCTCCTTTAGATCAATAACAGACACCGAATTGTCAATTGAATTAGCTACAAATAAGTACTTCCCGTTTTTTGTTGCGCACATATCATTCGGGTTCCTGCCAACTGTTACCGAGTCTATTATTTTATCTTTCTGTGTATCAAATAGGACTACTTTCCCCCCTCCCCACAAAGAGATATAGAGGAGTTTTCTGTCTGTAGAAAGAATACAGGTATAACCCTCAGCACTTAGTTGCACCCGCTTAATCACCTTATTGGTATTGATATCGGCTATATAGAGGCTATTATTTTCTTTAGTCACTGTATACAGCTTCCCAGATTTTTCGTTTGTTTCTATTCCAGCGGGAGATATTTTTTCTGGCCATGCCTTTCCTAGCACAATGCTATCAGCCAATGTAAGTTCACCATTCTCTATTTTATACTTTACTATCTGGTTGCTGTTGCCGCCCGATACATACAGGTATTTACTATCGTCGCTAAATTTTAAACCCAGCCAGCTCTTACTTATCTCTTTGGTACAAAGCACTTTGCTGGTCTTGGCATCTATCAGTTGTATCGACTGCTTGCTTACGCCATTATTGGTTACGGCAATGTATTTGTGATCTTTAGAGATGGTCATATTTAGTGGCATATCTCCCAAGGCTACTTGCTTGCCTGCTGGCGTTATGGTCCAGCCATTGGGCAGCATTACTTGGTTGTTTTGCGCCAAAATGGTATTGCCTATTATAGATAATGCGAGAATTAAGGATAGCTGCTTCAAGATATTAGACATTAAGTAAAGGTAATTGTTCCAAAAGTCATCCTGTTTTAATAATGGATTAATTTAAAGCTGCAATGAGGTTTTTTGCCTGTTTTCAGTAGGCGATGCCCATGGCTATGCTATTGTGCCCAGTTGGGGCTGGGTGCATGTAAAAGGTAGGTTTTAGAAATGATTATAAGGGAATGCGATGGGGAACGATTTTTATTGGTTGTTTTAGGTGACCTTGCGAAACGATTGGAACAACGATAAATACTTTACAATTGATTGGGAAGGAGTTAAGGAATAAATGGAGCTACAGTACCGGATGTCGGCGAGACCCACGCAGAAAAAGCGGGGAGGGTAATTGAGGACTGGCAGAAAAAGTAGGGAGACTAATTGAGCACTGTCACATTATATAATTTCTCGGACGTTTACTTGTACCACAGACAATAACCAGTTAATACAATATTGAAGGTCATTTGTAAAATAAGCGGTCTATTGAGGTGCTAAATGGGAAAATAAAGAGGTACTGCAAAATTGCTTTAGTTGTAACATCGAGGCTAACCACACGAGAAAAAAACTGTCCCTAAAAAAACTAACACAGTTGTAACAATAATTGAAAACATGAAATATCGGAATATATCTTTCATGGGTATTTGCACAATATTTAGTTTAGACAATATAAAATTGATGACAAATAACGCTATTGCGAACAAAACTCCGATTACCCAATAGGCAAGAAAGCGCCCAATAAAGAAGTCCTTCTTTAGCTCCAAATATTGTTCTTTACCTCCCAGGAACAATACCGCTGCTACTATCCCGAGGAAACCATTAAATATAATAACTATGGTACGGTTTATAAATAGCCACATTCTTAAAAGCCCACTTTTTTATAAAATGGTAAATGCAAAATACCAATATTTTTAGTAGAGGTAGGGATTCCCATTTGTATTGAACAAGCCCACGCAAAGAGCGTTTTTTAAAATGATATCCTGAATAGACACAACTTCGCACCGGATATAACGTTCCTGTATTAAGGAATACCTTGTTTTGTAAGGTATTGTTTAGGGTTTCAACCCCA
This sequence comes from Flavipsychrobacter stenotrophus, assembly GCA_945902755.1. Classification (GTDB taxonomy): domain Bacteria; phylum Bacteroidota; class Bacteroidia; order Chitinophagales; family Chitinophagaceae; genus Nemorincola; species Nemorincola stenotropha_A. The sequence goes on along the minus strand of CAMDNC010000166.1, from coordinate 3,417 downwards.
AAAGGAGCGGAAAAGTGTTTTTTTATCGAAATTAAACTATTGTACTTTTTGTCTGTCAAACAAGCGGTCTATATAGAAAACATGAAGATAATTACTATATTTTTAGGGGTATTTTTTTTATCGTGCATTGCTAATGCACAAAGAAATGTCATACTCATTATTGCTGACGATCTTGGCACTGATTATTGTGGTTTCTATGAAGATCGTGCTGATACAGCAGCACTGCCCAATCTGCGCCGGTTGCTGAATAGAGGTGTTCGTTTTACCAATCCAATGTCAAATCCGGTTTGTTCACCTACACGAGCAGGTATACTTACTGGCAGATATAGTTTTAGGACAGGAATAGGTGATGCGGTAGGAGGGGTTGGCTCTGCAGTAATAGATACTTCAGAAGTTACTATTCCACGAATATTGAAGTTATATAACCCTGCTATCAGTACAGCTAATATAGGTAAATGGCATTTAAGCATGCAAACTCCAGCATCTAATTTGCTAACTCCCAATTGGATGGGATATGACCATTATTCGGGAATTTTTCTTGGTACAGTATCAAGTTATACATCTTGGACGAAGGTTACTAATGGCATTTCAAGTACGTCGACAAATTACGCTACTTCAGAAATTGCAAACGATGCAATTAGCTGGATTAAAACACAAGGAGCAAACCCTTTTTTCTTATGGTTGGCTTTTAACGCACCTCACACGCCGTTGCATCTACCTCCTGCAGGGCTACACTCTTTTACGGGTTTAAGTGGGACTACAGCAGACATAAATGCCAATCCAAAATTGTATTTCAAGGCATCTCTTGAAGCATTGGATCACGAAATTGGGCGGCTATTAGATTCTTTGATTGTGTTAAATAAATATGACAGTACTGATATAATTTTCATTGGTGATAATGGGAACGGATTGCGCTCATCGCAAATTACTGATACTAATAGAGCAAAAGGGTCAATTTACCAATATGGGGTTAAAGTGCCTTTTATAATTTCCGGTCCATCGGTAATTTCTACTAATAGAATAAGTAATGCTTTAGTCAATACTACAGACTTGTTTGCATCAATTATTGAATTGTTTGGCTGTACGACTTGGCCCGTTTATATACCGGCAAGCAAGCAAGTTGACAGCAAAAGTTTGTTACCTATCTTGAAAAACATTGATACTGTTGTAAGGCCGTGGGCTTTCACAGAAGTTTTTAAAGTTGTTACAGATTCACAAGACGGTATTGCAATGAGAAACTTGACCTATAAATTGCTCAATTTTAATTACGGGCATCAAGAATTTTACAATGTTGCGATTGATCCGAATGAGTCGAATGATCTACTGGATAGTATTCTATCACCAACGGAGATAATCAACTATAACTATTTATGCAATGAAATGAGCACACTTACAGGAAGCAGCACTGTTTGCGATAGCTCTGTAAGGGTAAAACAAACGGACAATACAGGGCACAATTATCTGGTTTATCCCAACCCATTTACTTCGTTTGTGAGACTACCACAGGTTGTACGAAACGACACATACGAATTATCAAATTTTTTAGGTCAGATTGTCTACAGAGGTCCCTCGATCGAAAAACAGGATTTCAGTAGTTTGCCAAGTGGAGTGTATAGTTTGAGGAATGTAACAAAAGGAAACATCTATACTAGACTGATAAAAAATTAGGGGTTTTATTTCACCAAGGATAAAATCGAGAAAGTTGGGGGTTAATTTAACCAAGTGCAATTGTTTATATAGTTACCACCTTGTTGTATTCTAGTCGGAAATTCTTTGCTAATAAAACACTAGTGTGTTCGTATTTGAAAAGAACAATGAGGCAAGGAATACATTGAGCTACGGTACCCTGATGTCGGCGAGTCCTCCGCAGAAATGTGGGGAGATTCATTGAGGACTGAAAATTTGTAGTGCTTTTACGGACTAACGAAAATGAAATTTGTTGTTATACTTTCCCTCCTTTCTGCATAATATTTCCCTTGTTGTCGTGTATGGTAATAAAGGCATCATTATACCTCCTGGTTGTTACTCCAAGCCTTTCTAACAATTTATTTGCTCTGTGTCTTACCGCAATCCAATTAGGATGTGTATCAATGAATTCCCAGTCCCAAACGTTCGAAGGAATGTTATTTGTTTCTTGCTTAAAATATAATAACTCTTCACGCAAAGAGTCGTCTATACGCTCATTACGAAATATCGTCTCAAAACAGACAGCCGTAAACGCATAATCTATTTCTGATTCCAGTTCAAATAAAGGATCAAACGCATGCCCTTGTAGTTTTTCAAGTTCTACGGTTGTAAGAGAAAAGAGAATTAGCGAATTTATTAAATTGGCGTAGTAAAAGTCAACGTGCTTATCGTAATCATTCTCTTCGTTTTCTAGTGTTAAGTTATTTTTTGTCATTGAATTTAACCAGCATTCCGCGCTAAAATTAATGACAAGGTAGGTATTCAGAGCAGAGAAAGACGGAAAAATGAGAGCGGATATCAACCTTCGCTCTCTTATGTGCTTTTTGTGCCTGAACAGGAATCGAAAGTGCGGCATCTAGGAAGAACTTGATTTTGAGAGTAGCGTAGGTAAAAGCAGATTAGAGAAAGGACTTAATAATCCGAGCCAATGAAGGAAGCCCAGCTGTAATCCACTTCTTTTTCATGGCATCTTTTACTGCATATATAACAACACCATTTTCAAATTTTGCTAATAGACTTGGGATTTTCATGCCATCATAAAGTTCAATGACTTTGAAAGTGTCTATATATTCATTGATGTGTTCCAAATTTCTTTCATAGACACCTTTAATAGTCGAGGGCTCTACATGGTGTCCTCCTTCTATGACCCGCTGCCCTACCCTAGCTATACAATCACTGGTTTTGTCGAGACACAAATAAATAAGATGAACTTGGTAATCGTTGTTTTGAAACAAATCTATATATCTCCAATAGTCAGGATGAGAGAGGGGGGTTTCCACTACAAAATGGTTTCTTTGCCAAATTGCCTTTTTCATTTCCTCTAGCAATCGGTCTTCCATCATCCTTGTAGCTGTAAGAAATATTTCGTTTTGCTCAACACCTTGTCCGGCAAGTGTTTTTTCAAATTGCACACGGGTATTGTCCCGATCAAAGGATGAAATACCTTCAAACTCAGGGGGTAGCATTGTTTGTATGTGCGTAGATTTTCCGGCTCCGTTTGGACCAGAGATAACGAGTAGCGTAGGTTTAGAGTAATCCATATGCCTTCCTGACGGTATTGGCTTCAGATTCAGGCAGTGTTTTCAATGCCTTATACTGAAATATAGAACCTATGGAGAAAACTTCCTGTAATTCGATATGTCCGTCAGGAAACTCACGATAAACCTGACCGTCGGGCAGTGTGTCGGACAGAATCAGGAAGGGGAGATTTCTACTGAAATTCCGTGAACG
>CAMDNC010000165.1 GCA_945902755.1 Flavipsychrobacter stenotrophus | reverse complement strand
CACAAACAAAAAAGGCACCATCGTTAGACAGTGCCTTGTTCTGGTTTATTGAAAATCTACTTTTTTACAAAGTACGTTTTACTTCTACTTCTTCAAATCCTTCTATGATATCGCCAATACGGAGGTCATTGTAATTTTTAACCATCAATCCGCACTCATAACCATAGTTAACATCCTTCACATCATCCTTAAAGCGTTTCAGAGAGCTAAGTTCGCCAGTGTGCACCACAATACCATCGCGTACTACGTTCAGCTTGGTTTGTCTGGTCATTTTGCCTTCCAGCACATAACAACCCGCTATTGTACCTACACCATTGATTTTGTAGATTTCTCGTATTTCTATGTTGCTCACTGTTTTCTTCTCTACTTTTGGTTCCAGCAGCCCTTCCATAGCGCTCTTTATCTCTTCTATGGCATCGTAGATGATCGAGTAAGTGCGTATTTCTATATTTTCCTGCTCGGCCAATCTTGCTGCCTGCATAGACGGACGAACCTGGAAGCCCACAATTATAGCATCAGATGCTGTAGCCAGCAATACATCGCTCTCAGTAATCTGACCCACACCTTTGTGCACCACATTAATGGCTACTTCTTCGGTCGATAATTTCTGCAACGAATCGCTCAATGCCTCCACAGATCCATCAAAGTCACCCTTAATGATAATACCCAATTCCTTAAAGTTGCCCAAAGCCAAACGACGACCGATTTCATCGAGCGTAATGTGTTTGCGAGCGCGTATACCCTGCTCACGCATTATCTGTGCACGGTGGTTAGCTATTTCTTTCGCTTCAGTCTCTTCGGCATATACCCTGAATTTTTCACCAGCCTGAGGTGCGCCATTCAGACCCAGTACTTGCACCGGAGTAGATGGTCCAGCAGATTTTACACGTTGTCCACGTTCGTTGAACATTGCCTTTATCTTACCATAATGCTGTCCGCACACTGCCATATCGCCTTGGTTAAGCGTACCGTTTTGTATCAAAACTGTAGATTGATAACCACGACCTTTATCAAGTGATGCCTCTATTACACTTCCCATTGCCTGTCGGTCTGGGTTGGCTTTCAGTTCCAACATTTCTGCTTCCAGTCCTATCTTTTCTAGCAGCAGGTCTACATTGATACCTTTTTTGGCAGATATTTCTTGGCTTTGGTATTTGCCACCCCAGTCTTCTAGAAGTATATTCATTTGTGCCAATTGCTCCTTGATTTTCTCAGGGTTGGCACCTTCTTTATCTATTTTGTTGATAGCAAATATCATAGGCAGGTTTGCGGCCTGTGCATGCGATATCGCCTCTTTAGTCTGAGGCATTATTGCATCGTCTGCAGCTATCACTATCACTGCTACGTCTGCCACTTTTGCACCACGGGCACGCATTGCGGTAAAGGCTTCGTGACCCGGAGTATCTAAGAAGGTAATTTGTTTACCGGTTGCAGTAGTTACCCTATATGCACCTATGTGCTGGGTGATACCACCTGCTTCACCAGCTACCACATTGGCACTTCTAATATAGTCAAGTAGCGATGTTTTACCATGATCTACGTGACCCATTATGGTTACAATTGGTGCTCGTGGCAGCAGGTCATCAGGATCGTCTTCTACTTCCACATCTTCCTCGGCTTCTTGCTCCAGATTGATGAATTCTACATCAAATCCAAACTCGCTGGACACCAGCTCTATCACCTCTGCATCTAAGCGTTGGTTGATAGAGACCATTATACCCAAGCTCATGCACTTTCCTATGATTTCTGCAAAACTTACATCCAGCAGACCCGCTAGCTCGCTTACAGATATGAACTCAGTAACCTGTATTAGGTTCGACTGTTCAGCATTTTCTGCAGCTGCGCGTTTTTCGGCCATTTCATCACGCTTATTACGGCGATATTTGGCTTTCAGGTTTTTACTTCTAGTAGATCCAGTAAGTTTTGCCTGTGTTTCGCGTATTTTATCTTGTATTGCTTTAGTATCTATTTCTTGCTGTTGTGCGGTCACAGGCGCACTGCGCATATCGCTTCTGCCTCTGTCCCTATCTCTGTTGCCACCACCAGCATTGTTGCCTATAGGACGACCTACGCCACCGCCGTTGCCACCAGTTGGGCGGTTGTCTGGACGGTTGTCTGGACGTTGTCCTGGTGGTGTTCCTGGAGGCCTGCGGTCACGACCCAAATTCCTTCCTGGTTGTGGTCCGCCTGCACCTGGCGCAGGTGCACTCCTATCCCTATTGTTAGGGTCTGGTTTGCCTGGCTCCGCTTTTTTATCTACCGGTATACGTTTACGCTTTCGTTTTTCACGATTATCCGGTCTGTTGCCCGAAGGTTGTGATACCGGTAACTCTATTCTACCTATAATTTTAGGACCCTCAAGTTTTGGGGCCTTCATTTCTATATGTTCGCGTTTGAGTGTAGGATCTTCTTCAGTAACTATTGGAGAAACTGGCGCGGCTGTAGGTGTTTCTACTTTTACTTCCACAGGTGCTTCAGTCACTTTTGCTACTACAGGTGGTGGTGTAGGCACGGTAGGCTGTGTAGGTTTAGCTACAACGGGTTCAGATACTTTAGTCTCAGGCGCCTCTTTTTTTACCGGTGCAGGATCTTTTTTCTTGATGACTACACCTTTTTTGGGGCGAGAAGACAAATTGAGCGTATCAAGGTCTATTTTGCCTAGTATGTTCGGGCCACCAATTTTCGGTGCTTTTACATCCAAATGTTCAGGAGCCAACGGCGCAGTAGGAGGAGCTTCCACAGTTTCCTTTTCAGGCGCTTCTGTTGCTACAGGTTCTGGTTTTACCTCAATTTTCGTTTCTGCTACAACCTTTACTTCTGGTGTCACTGGGGTACTTACAGGCGCTGCCGCTACCACTACTTCGGGTGCTGGGGGCTCTATGGGTTCTGGCTTAGTTACAACCACTGGCTCAGGTTTTGGGACGGGTGCCGCTTCTACCTGCTCTACTGGTGCGGGGTCTGGTGTAACTACCACAACAGGACCTACCACTACTTCTGGTTTTTCTTTTGGTTTTTCTTCTGGTTTAGCCTTTACTTCTGGTGCTTTAGCTGCTGGTTCTTCTTTTTTGTCTTTCGCAGTTATATCCAAATCCTCTTTAGATTTTTTGATATTATCCAGCAGCGGCCCTTTTGGCAGGGCTATCCCTTCGCTCTTCTGCTTGTCTTTTTTGTCTTGGGCAAACTCCACCTGCAGGGCACTATACATCTGCTCTGTTAGTTTGGTACTCGGGTTACTGCTTATTTCAAAGCCTTTATCTACAAGAAACTCCACTAGGGTTTCTTTCCCTATGTTGAATTCCTTTGCGGCCGCCAGTAACCTGGGTGTATTTGTTGTTGTAGTCATTCTTCTTTTTTCCTTGTCAGATGTTTATTCAAAATTGCCCTGTGGCAGTTGCCCTGTCCACAAATTTACGCCATTTTTCAGTGAATTTGGCACAGCGAAGGCTTATGTTATTATCTATTTCATGCGAACAATGTTTTTGTTAGTTTAATTATTGTTCATCATTAAATTCTGCTTCCAATACACGACGCACATCGCGCACGGTTTCTTCTTCTAGGTCGGTACGGCGCACCAGCTCTTCAGCCGACAATTCCAGTACACTCAATGCAGTATCACAGCCTATACGTTTGAACTCGTCTATCACCCAAGCTTCTATCTCATCTGCAAATTCATCCAGATCGATATCGTATTCTACATCATCTTTCACGTCTCTGAATACATCAATGTTGTAACCAGTGAGCTCTTGTGCCAGTTTTATATTCACACCTTTTTTACCTATCGCTAGTGATACCTGATCGGGGTCTAGGTATACATCAGCACGCATAGTATCACTATTCAGCTCCATTTTATTGATACGTGCAGGCGTTAGCGACCTCTGCAACAACAGCTGTACATTATTAGTAAAGTTGATGATATCAATATTCTCATTGCGCAACTCACGTACAATACCATGTATGCGGCTACCTTTCATGCCCACACAAGCACCTACTGGGTCTATGCGGTCGTCATAGCTCTCTACAGCTACTTTGGCACGCTCGCCCGGTTCGCGTACTATTTTCTTTACTACTATCAGTCCATCCATTATTTCTGGTACTTCTATTTCCAGAAGTTTTTCCAGGAATGAAGGGTGTGTACGGCTCAGTATAATAATAGGTGAGTTGTTGCGCATCTCTACTTTTTTCACCACAGCACGAACTGTTTCACCTTTTTTAAAGAAGTCAGAAGGTATCTGCTCTGATTTTGGCATTATTAGTTCATTACCTTCATCGTCCAGTAGCAATATCTCCTTTTTCCATATTTGGTATACTTCTCCATTTATGATTTCACCTACCCTGTCTGCATATTTTTTCAGCAGGTTGTTCTTTTTTAGGTCGCCTATACGTGCAGCTAAAGTTTGTTTTGCGGCAAGTATAGCTCTGCGGCCAAAGTTCCTAACGTCAACTTCTTCATACAACTCTTCACCTACACTATAATCGGGCTCTATTTTTATAGCCTCAGAGTAAGGTACTTGCAGATTAACATCTTCTACTTCACCATCTTCCACTATCTCGCGTCGTCTGAATATTTCCAGGTCACCAGTTTGGTCATTTACGATTACGTCAAAGTTTTCGTCTGTTACGTACTTCTTTCTCAGTAGAGTTTTAAACACGTCTTCCAGCACCTTCATGAGGGTAGGCCTGTCGATATTCTCGGCGTCTTTAAACTCCTGGAAGGAGTCAATGAGGTTGATACTTGCCATATTGCGCTATTTTTCTCTACACTGCCCTACATGGGACAGTGCTTATTAATTAAAAAATGATTTGTACTACTGTTGTTTTTATTTCTGTTAATGGGATTTCTACTATTATTACCTCGTCTTTAGCTTTTTTGGGTTTCACTTCCAGCGTTATGTTTTCGTCTGTAACTGCAGTAAGCACACCAGTCGTTTCCTTATCGCTGTTATCTGTAACTGTTACTTTTCTTCCGATATTCTTTTTGTATTGTCTGTTTTGAGTCAATGGCTCATCAACGCCCGGACTAGATACCTCCAACGAAAAGTCACCATCGGGATACATGCCTTCAGCATCTAGGGCAGCATATAACTGCTTGTTGATTTTGGTAGCCTTATCTATTGAAAAACCTCCATCAGCATCCAGAAAAACCTTGATGTTGTTGGTGGGTTTTATCTTGATACTTACAATGAAAATATCAGTCCCATCTAGTAAGGGCTCTAGCAAAGCGTACACTTTTTCTATTGTATCAGACATACTTTCAATGAACGAGGGGACAACCAGTGTCCCCTCTCTTTTGTTTAAAATCCGTTGCAAACATACAACAATTTCTGATAATTGTATTATCGTTTTATGAAAACTTTAATGACACTGTTTGAGGTAACAAATACTGTAATATCGCCGCACATCTATCTCTTACGTTCTAATCATGTCTGTTGTGTATCGTTCATATACCCTAACTTTGCGTTCCTAATTTGCAGTTTTTGAGCTTCATTGATAATTTTCTCGACAAACGTAACAATAATCCCGCCGGCGAGATGAACTTCCTCGATCATATAGAGGAGCTGCGCTGGCACATCGTGCGTTGCGCTATTGCCGTTATGATAGGCTCCTGCCTTGTATTTTGGAAGGTTGAGCTAATTTTTGATAGGGTAATAATGGGCCCGGCACATAAAGATTTTATCTCTTATCGTGCTTTTTGTGCATTAGGAAAACTTCTTCATTCCGACTCGTTTTGTATGGACGATATACACATGAAGTTTCAAAACAATGCTGTAACAGGACAGTTCATGATGAGTTTATCTGTCTCTGTAATGCTAGGCTTCGTTCTGGTTTTCCCCTACATACTTTGGGAATTGTGGAAATTCATCAAACCTGCTCTAAAACCTACTGAGATCAAGATGGCGAGTGGCATCGTATTTTGGTGCTCTTTGTTGTTTTTTATGGGTGTAATGTTTGCCTATTTCATTGTAGCGCCTTACACTATCAATTTTTTTGGCAATTATCAGCTTAGCCCGCTTTTTGAAAACATCATCACCATAGAAAACTACTACGATACCATGAGCAACATGGTCATAGCACTAGGTGTGGTTTTTGAGCTGCCCATTCTGGTTTATTTCCTCACCCGTATAGGTGTGCTTACCCCGGCCTTTCTTAAGGCTAAGCGTCGTTATGCTTTTCTCATACTGTTTATACTCAGTATGGTAATAGCTCCACCCGATGTTTTTAGCTGTCTGCTTATATTTTTCCCGCTATACATACTTTTCGAGATATCTGTAAGCATCAGTGCCCGTGCACTCAAAGCCCGTAAGATAAGAGAAGCCAAAGAAGCACTGGAGCAAAACAACGACTAAATAATATGAGCAATCCATCGTTCAACAATCAACTACCCATAGCCATAGGCTGCGACCATGCTGGCTACGAGTACAAAGAAAACCTAGTAAAAATGCTGCAAGAAGCTGGCTGGCAGGTAGCCGACAAAGGCACTTACAGCACAGATAGTACCGACTATCCTGACTATGCACACCCTGTAGCCATCATGGTAGAAGAGGGTGCTGCGGCAGCTGGTATACTGGTATGTGGTAGTGGTAATGGTGTATGTATGACCGCCAACAAACATCAGGGCATACGTGCCGCCCTTTGCTGGCTAGATGAACTGGCTGCACTGGCTCGCCAGCACAACAATGCCAATGTACTTTGCATTCCCAGCCGTTTTGTGCCTTTTACACTAGCTCAGTCTATGACCAATATTTTTCTGTCTACCCCCTTTGAGGGCGGCAGACACCAAAACAGGGTGAATAAAATATAATATATTATAACCTCGTTGGAAAGAGGCTATTTTTTTGTCATTTGGTTTACGTCGCCTATTACAAAGGTGTGTTTGCCTTTTTCTGCTATTTTGGTGATGGTTTCTATCATCTTGTAAAATTTGATGTTATCATCATCCTTCATCAACTCTGAAACGTTTTTTAATGCTCTTGCTGATGCCACTGCAGTACGTGCATTTTCTAGTTCGGTTTTAGCTCTTATTTTCGATTCCAGTGTCTTCATAAACAGGTCTTGCACTGCCTTAGGAAAAGTAATATCCCTGATTTGTGCAGACTCTATATTTATTCCATATGTAGCTACTTGTGTGCCTATTTCA
>CAMDNC010000164.1 GCA_945902755.1 Flavipsychrobacter stenotrophus | reverse complement strand
GGGGTGATACAAAAGCCAGGTTTTGACTGGTACAAAATCGAAAATGAAACGTGGAATAGCCTTAACGAAAATGAACTAAAAGAGGTATCCATTGCTGGAAAACAAATAGGCATTCTCAAACAAAAAGAAAAATTGCATGCTTTTGCTGCTAACTGCCCACATGCAGGTATACCTCTGTGTAGTGGCTGGCTTGACGCACAAGGTCGTATTGTTTGTCCAAAACACAAGTTCCGTTTCGATCCCGCAAATGGCAGAAACACATCGGGCGAGGGCTATAAACTATATACTTATGCCTCAGCTGTAAGGGGCAATGAATTGTGGGTGTATATGTCAGGCGGTACTTTTTAATAACACTCCATTCCTCCGACATTTTTTTCTGGCAACACAACTAACACTATCAAAAGCTTACATAAAAATTCCCCGAAATCCATGGACTTCGGGGAATAAATCACTTTTTCTAAATATTTTAAAAGCGCCAACGTACACCTACCGTTTGCGGAAAGTGCAATAATTGATATCTGTTGTTTACTTCTGCAAAATTCTGGTCATTCGTCCTTACATCTGCGTAACGTATTGCCAACTCGGCTGTCACACCCAAACGTGGTACTATATAATAAATCAATCCTGTTTGCAAACCCAATGTATAACCTCTGCCAGCACTGTAATGATATCCTGAAACGTAGGTATAACCAGAGTCTACGCCGTCATTATATTTGTCGTAAGAACGCGACCCATCATTGATAGTATTCACCAGTCCTGCCATTACACCAAAATACAAGTTAGCGCGATTGAAATTGCGAAACTGCGTATAGAATGGAATGACATGGTTCATCTGCACAGACTGTGTGGTTGCCTGATCTGCCAGCAGGAAATTTACATCTACTGGTTTTAATCTTTTTCCAAATTTCCCTTCCAGTTCCCACTGCCCAAACGATTCCCAGCGTCTAGTACCTATGTCTAACGACATCATCCAGCGCCAATTGAAGTAATAAGTAGCGCGTAGCGAGAAATCTTTCACAATATTAGTACGGGTACCGCTATACACTGCTGGTGGGCCTACAGGCCTTGTTATTACACTGTAGCCGCCATTTACACCTACCTCCCAGTTGTATTCTGGGGGCAGATTTTGTGCAAAGATCCCTCCCGCAAACGCCACTAACATGGCGGCGGTGAGTAAAAATGACTTCATAACTTGGAGCAATTTTTAGAAATAAGAATCAAATCTAAGCAAATTTATTTTCGGGAAAGAAACATTTACTGCCATATTGCCAAAAAGTATTCTTTTTCAGACATCGTGCACTCACTTTTACTGTGTATCGGCTTTATTCTTGTTAGCACCGTCAGTTGTTATTTTTCGTTTCTTTTTCACGTTAGCGTCGTTATTGTTAGCTGCCTTTTCGGCTCCAATGTCATTTTCTTTAGAGGGTTCTTTTTCAGTTGTCTTTTCTTGCTTTTTATCTCTCGCTGCCTTTTCTCTCTTGTTTTTTTTACGTTTTTTTCCCTTACCACCATCATCTTCCTCCTCAAATATACTTTCATCTACGCTCGGGTTGGCACCTCTATCTAGTATCTTGTCCAATGTTTCTATCTTCCCTTTAGGGGTTCCTGTTTGGGTCATCACTACATCAAATCCGTTTTCATCTGCATTGCTCCAGCCGCCCACATAGTTACGCCCCTTCAACACCAACTCCATCACCCCCATCGCCGATTCATCTTCTATCACCCACTTGCCTTCAGGAGTGACTGTTATCTCTAGTTTCAGATATTTTTTAGATTCGCCTAGTTTGTATAGTCCGTCATACTGTTGAGGTTTACCGGGTATTATCCGCATGTATCTAATATACATTTTAATGGGTATCTCGTTATCCATCATACCCTCATAATAGCGGCGGTCCACAACCTCTTCTCTTTTATCTCCATCATCATCTGGTCTATCGTCACGGTGCAACAGCAAGGGATTATCGCCAGCGGCGGTATCTGCAACATCTGTAGAGTCTTTCGTGGCTACTGCAGTAGTGGTGTCTGGGTGGGTGGCTAACCAGCGTAGGTAATCCTGTTCCATCTCTTCTTTTCGCACAAATTCATCTACATTTTTGGCTTTCAGTACATTTAGCAACTGCCCACCAAAAAACTGACCCTTAATTTTCTGTATCTCGGCTATTCGAATACAATAAGTCACTCTGTTAAACTCATCTTGCACAAACATGTAGCCACCAAAACGCTCCGGGACAATACGATTATATCCCAACATAGTTTGGTTAGGATCTTGTTTATGCAGCTCATAGCGTGCCATTACCACGCTACTCCATTGCACTCCAGAGTCCTCCCCTTTACCTAATACATGAGCAAATCCGCCAATGATGCTCCTATTGTATAGTGGATCAAATTCTACCAGTATCTGTGGGTGTTGCTTCAGGTTATTCAGCTCCCGCTGTGCCTCGGGGCTATTATCTGTGTTTCTATTCACCATACTCCATAGCGTATCAAATGGCGGAAACAGATCAAAATAAGCTGCTGTATCTCTACGTTGCAGGCATTGTAGCACCTTGTATACCAGCCCACCCTCAGTAGCCTCCCATCGCCTACGCTCACGGTGGCGTTGTGCAGCAGCATCTGCACAGCAGACGCACAACAACAGCAGCATCAAAACAATTTGCTTTTTATACATAGACTACAACCTCTAAAATTAAGCTTTTACACACATTATTCGCAGTTTTATCGTGCTTCGATACGCCAATCACAGCACGATTTACTTTATTTAACAATGCCATTTTGCAACCTACATGTATATACATGTATCTTTGTGATAGCATTTAGCTAATTTATCAGTCTCAAACATTGCCAAATGGAAAGACGCTCTTTACTCAAAGCTGGTGGTCTGTTGGCCATGGCACAAATCACAGGTATGTCTACACTTTCAGCTCTAGCCCGTTTAGGTGCACAGTTGCCAGCAACTCAGCGTATGCCAGCAATGTTTGTGGGTCATGGTAGCCCAATGAATGCCATCGAAGACAATATGTATAGCAAGAGCTGGCATGCAATGGGTAAAAAACTCCCTAGACCCAGTGCCATACTTTCTGTATCTGCTCACTGGCTCACAAAGGGTACTAAGGTCACAGGTATGGCACGCCCACGCACTATTCACGACTTTGGTGGTTTTCCAAAAAAACTCTTTGACCAGCAATACCCTGCACCAGGCTCACCCGAGTATGCAGCACTTGCCATGAAAATGGTGAGTCATACGCACTTACTTGCTGACGATAGCTGGGGGCTGGACCATGGCACATGGAGCGTACTGCTGCCTATGTACCCTGCAGCCGATATCCCTGTTTTTCAGCTAAGTATAGATTATGACCAGCCGCCTAAATACCACTACCAGATAGGTAAAGAACTCAACAAACTACGCGATAAAGGTGTGCTTATAATAGGTAGTGGCAACATAGTACACAATCTGGGAATGCTAGACTTCAGCGGGGGTAGCAATAAAGCATTCGATTGGGCAAAGGAATTTGACAGCCGGTTTACAGAGTGGATAGATAAAGGCGACCATGCTTCTGCAATGAATTACCAACAGCTACTAGGCACTACCGCCCGTATGGCTCATCCTACTTATGATCATCTGCTACCGCTTTTCTATATACTGGGATTACAACAGAAAAATGAAAAGATCACCTATTTCAATGACCGTTTTGATATGGGATCTATATCTATGCGGTCGCTGATAGTATCTGCTTAATGTAAATAAGTGACTATTTATGCGCTATAGCTGGCAAACTACCAGTATAAAATAGGTATGCCATAGCTGGAATTTACTTGCTAATTTTGGGTACACCACATAGTAGCTATGGAATTCAAGATAAACAGCCCGTACCAGCCGGCAGGCGACCAGCCAGAGGCCATTCGGCAACTGGTAGAAGGCGTAAATGAGGGAGAACGATACCAGACACTACTGGGGGTAACAGGGTCGGGTAAGACCTTTACAATGGCTAATGTGGTGCAACAAACACAGCGCCCCACACTGGTACTGACCCACAACAAAACACTAGTGGCGCAGCTATATGGTGAGCTCCGCAACTTCTTTCCTGACAATGCGGTGGAGTACTTCGTATCTTACTACGACTACTACCAGCCCGAGGCTTACTTGCCCGTATCTAACACCTACATAGAAAAAGACCTTTCTATCAACGAAGAGCTGGAGAAACTGAGGCTTAGGGCTACTACTAGCTTGCTGAGTGGACGTTCAGACATTATAGTTGTGGCATCGGTATCGTGTATATACGGTATTGGTAATCCTACCGACTATGCTGCTGGTATTATCCGCTTCAAGAAGGGAGATAATATAGGGCGAAATCACTTCCTGCATAGGCTAGTGAGTGCACTGTACAACAGAAGTCAGGGTGAGTTTACGAGGGGTACATTCAGGGTAAATGGTGACACGGTAGACATCAACCTACCCTACGTGGATTATGGGTATAGGATTACCTTCTTTGGCGATGAAATAGAGGAAATAGAGAGCTTTGAGATAGATACTGCCAAGCGAATAAGCGTGCTGGATAATGCGGCTATTTTCCCTGCCAACCTATACGTAGCACCCAGCGGACAAATGGGGCAAATAATGCGGGAAATACAGGACGAAATGACGGCTCAGGAGACCTACTTCAAGAGCATAGGCAAACACATAGAGGCACAGCGCATAAAGGAGCGGGTGAGCTATGACCTGGAAATGATACAGGAGCTGGGCTACTGTAGTGGCATAGAAAACTACTCACGTTTTCTGGACAGGCGCAAACCGGGTACACGCCCCTTCTGCCTGCTCGACTATTTCCCCGATGACTACCTGCTGGTGATAGACGAAAGCCACGTGACCATACCCCAGATAAGTGGTATGTATGGTGGCGACAGGTCTAGAAAGATGAACTTGGTAGACTATGGGTTTAGGTTGCCGTCTGCGCTGGATAATAGGCCGCTCAACTTTTATGAGTTTGAGAGTCTGGTGTCGCAGGTGGTGTTTGTGAGTGCTACGCCGGGCAAGTATGAACTGGAGAAATGTGGTGGGGTGTTTGTAGAGCAGATTGTGCGGCCTACGGGGCTCATAGAGCCACCCATAGAGGTGCGCCCAAGCATCAATCAGGTAGATGACCTGCTGGATGAGATAGACAAGCGGGTGAAGAGTGGTGGCAGGGTGCTGGTAACTACCCTCACCAAACGCATGGCAGAAGAAATGGATAAGTACCTGAAACGCATAAATATAAAATCTAAATATATACACTCAGAGGTAGATACGCTAGAGCGGGTAGAGATACTGCGCGACCTGCGCCTGGGGGTAATAGATGTGCTGGTAGGGGTAAACCTACTGCGCGAGGGGCTAGACCTACCCGAGGTATCGCTGGTGGCGATACTAGATGCTGACAAAGAGGGTTTTTTGAGGGATGAACGCTCGCTGACCCAGATAGCTGGTAGGGCTGCCCGAAATGTAAACGGACTGGTGATATTTTATGCCGACAAAATGACGGATAGTATGCGCCGCACCATAGATGAAACTGACCGCCGCAGAGAGAAACAAATACGCCACAACACTGCCAATGGTATAGTGCCTAAAACGATTACAAAATCGATAGAGGATATAATGCTGCAAGGGTCTGTGCTGGAGATAAAGGGCTATAACGAAAACAGCCCCTATGCGGTGCCCGATGGTGCTACCCTACCCCTGGCTGCTGAGCCTGCTGTAGCCTACCGCACCATAGCACAGGTAGAAAAGTTGCTGACGCAAACCAAAAAAGCTATGGAAAAGGCTGCTAAAGACCTTGACTTTATGGAGGCTGCCCGCCTACGCGATGAACTCTTTGCGCTGCAAAAGGAGAAAGAGGCAATGAAGTGACAGGTGTTAACATAACTAGGAGTTTAGGAGTTTTTAGGTTTCTGGTTTTGCCGGTTATTTGCCGGTATTTTCATGTGTTTTGGCACGTAAGTGGTTGATTATCAATGGCATTCATTTTTGCTGGTTTGCATGTGTTTTCTGGTTGGGATTTCTGGTTTTGTGTTAAGTATAATTGTTTAATTGCACTTTATAGGTGTATCAAAACGTCAGCTTTTGAGTATCTCTTTTTCGAGTGCCAATAATGCAGCTTCTGACCAAAATATTTGCGGAACCATTTGCCGTATTTTTCAACTACTTCGTGGTGTGGTGTGCCCTTGCCGTGCTCTACTGCCTTTATTCCATTATCTATGATCGTCTGTAATTCGGCAGGAAGATCAGTCCAGTTGATTGTAGCTGATGCTTCGTTTTGGTCTTCATTGTCCAATTCAAAAATAGCTTTCACCTTGCGCAACGATATATCATCGGCATGGTCTATGTATTGTTTTACTTCATTGCGTAATACTTCTGTAGATTTCATTTAAAACCCTTTGAAACAAATTTACGATAATAGGTTGAGATAATAATTTAGTGGATTCACTACAGCTATTTTATCACTAAAATAAGGTGGCGTATTGCTAGCGATAATTTTGCCGGTTAGTTGCCGGTGTTTTCATGGGTTTTGACACTTAACTCATTGATTATCAATACTATTCACTTTTCCGGTTTGCAAGCATTTGCCGATGCTTTTTGTCTGGAACATTGATTTATATGATTCTTTTGATTCTGATTATTTGGGTTGCGTGGGTGCAGTGTTTTGGGGTTCATATTGGGTTTGTTTTTAATTTCCGGTTTTACCGATAATTTGCCGGTATTTTCATGGGTTTTGACGCTTAACTCATTGATTATCAATACTATTCACTTTTCCGGTTTGCATGCAATTGCCGGTTGTTTTTTGTCTGAACCATTGATTTATCTGATTCTTTTGATTTTGATGATTTGGGTTGCGTGGGTGCTGTGTTTTTGGGTACATATTGGGTTTGTTTTTAATTTCCGGTATTGCCGATAATTTGCCGGTGTTTTCATGGGTTTTGACGCTTAACTCATTGATTATCAATACTATTCACTTTTCCGGTGTGCATGCATTTTCCGGTTGGGTTAGGGGTAATGTACTGCAAACATTTGGGGATGCAACAATATTTTCTGCAATGAATTGGGATGCTATGTACTGACATAATGATTGGGGTTTATGGGATAATGCGTGAATAAAATAAGCTCTACTGATGCCGCAAAAAGCGCGCCAATATGGGTGAATTGGGGTGGTGGCAGAGATTAAGATATCCACATTTTGAGATGTAAATTTATAGTAAGTGGCTACAGCAGGCTGAAAAATAACTATGAGCTTCATAGCCCTT
>CAMDNC010000163.1 GCA_945902755.1 Flavipsychrobacter stenotrophus | reverse complement strand
TACTATTGGGGAGTGCTAAACGAGATTGGCGATACGGTAGAGGGCGAGTGGGGATTCAGTAAACCACTCGGCAGTGGCAGTACCCTACCTGACAGCAGTTACAGAGGCAGTGGCACCTGGATTATGAAACGTAAAGACTGATTTGGGTACTAAAATAGCCCTGAAAGTATCGTTTAAAAAAGGAGGTGTATTGATGCTCAAAAAAACCAGAAATTTTCATCCGTTTTTGTGCCGTCAATTGTCAATACTGTATAAACCAAAATTTATACAAAATGACAAAGACAATGAAACAAGTACAAATGGCGCAATACGGCGCTCCCGAGGTATTACAACTGGTTGATACTGACATTCCGGAGCCCAAAGCTGGCGAGGTATTAATTAAAGTAGCAGCAATAGGGGTCAATTACGCCGACACCCTCCGCCGGAGAAACCTATATTTTCAGCCTACACCCTTACCCTATGTTTTAGGAGCTGAAGCGGTGGGACAAATTGTGTCTGTAGGGGCAGGGGTAACCGAGCCCTACCTAATAGGGACAACCGTTCTGGCTATACTGCCCTTTGGTGGCGGATACTCGGAGTATGTAGTGGCTATGGCTCAGTATTGTATACCGCTGCCACCGAGCATAGATGCACGATCTGCAACCGGTCTTTTTGTGCAGGGATCTACTGCACAACTGATGATAACTGAAGTAGCAAAAGAACTGAAAGGCAAAACTGTATTGATAAATGCTGCTGCAGGAGGTGTGGGCTCCTTGCTAGTGCAGCTTGCCAAGCTAAATGGCGCAAAGGTGATAGCAGCCTGCAGCACTGATGGAAAAATGGCATACACCAAAGCAAATGGAGCTGACTTTACAGTCAATTACACCTACCCCAACTGGAGCGAACAAGTGAAAGAAATCAGCAATGGTCAGGGGGTAGATATAGCGTTTGAAATGGTAGGTGGTGAGGTGTATAATGAAACCATAAAATCATTGGGTAAAGGCGGCATGGTTATAGTGTATGGCTGTGCCAGCGGAATACAAGGCAACATACACCCAGAGTATTTTGTTGATGAAAACATCAGCCAGCATGGCTTTAACCTAGCCTACTACATTGCCACAAAAATGCAACAATGGCAAGAAGCACTGGGGAAAGTTATTGGGTTAACGGCAGAAGGGCTGTTAAAAATTGACTCGCCTTCTACATTTTCTTTAGCAGATGCTGCTGAAGCGCACAAGCAAATAGAAGGTAGGCAAACAACAGGGAAAGTAGTGTTAACCGTAAATGACAAAAAAAATGACAACGAAACAAATAGCGCACCGATTGATAGAATTGTGCCAAAACAAACAGTTTAGTGAGGCAAGAAAAGAACTGTATGCAGAAAATGCCGTGAATATAGAAGGCAATAAAGAATCGATAACTGGCCTAAAAGCATTGGAGGAAAAGGTAAAGAACTGGCACAACAGTATAGAAGAAATACACAACATAACATTCTCAGAGCCATTGGTAACGGGTAGCTTCTTTAGTATTGCCATATCATGGGATTTGACCTATAAAGGCAAAGAGCGTAGGGGCTGGGAGGAGATAGCTGTGTTTGGGGTAAAAGACCAGAAAGTGGTTTTAGAGCAATTCTTTTATTAAATTTATAGCTATGGAGCCTTCAAATGAACAAACCCTGAAAAACGCACTGAGTGGTGATATCAATGCATTTCAGGCACTATTCAGCACGTTCCAAAACCAGTTGAAATCGTATCTGTATCGCTTGACAGCCAACCGAAACGACGCTGAAGACCTGACCCACGATACCTTTATAAAAGCATACGATAAACTAGCAACATACAAGGGAGCTTCTTCCTTAAAAACGTGGGTTTTCAGTATTGCTACCAACCTAACATACAATTATCTGGAACGGCAAAAACGATGGACAGCTGATGTGAGTGAAAAGGCAAAAAGACTGGTGCTGGAAAATGAAGACCTGCGAAATGAAATCATACAGGTACACGACACCTCTATGTATGCCCTCTATGACATAAAGGAGCATATAGATACCTGTTTTACCTGCATTTCCAAAAACCTTAGCATAGAGAACCAAGTAGCTGTAATGCTGAAAGACATTTACGACTTCTCGGTTGAGGATATAGGTAAAATACTAGACAAAACAGAAGGTGTAGTGAAGTACCTATTGCAAGATGGGAGAAAGACAATGGTAGACATTTTTGACGACAGATGCTCATTGGTAAGTAAAAAAGGTGTTTGTCATCAGTGCTCGGAGCTTAATGGTTGGTTCAACCCAAAGCAGCACCAACAGCAGGTGCTAAATGAAATAAACATGGTGAAAGGCTCCACTAAATACAACAGAGAGGAACTCTATGATATGCGAACTAATCTAGTAAAAGCTATAGACCCTCTCCGATCAGAAGGAAATGAATTGCAAGAAATACTGCTGAAATGCAACATACTGGCTATGGAAAAAATATAGCAATGAAACTGTTAACCAGTATGGCCGCAAACTACCCCCCCAAAGGCTACACTTATTACAATGGCTTCTATGGCGAGATATGGCTGCCAGAAGAAAGGTAAAATTGGACATTTTAATCGTTAAGCTGTTCTATCTGAAATGACAATTGGAACGAGTGGGTCTTGGAAACCGATAAAACTTCACAAATTGTTGATTTCAGTTTGTATCGAAATTTGTAGACCTTTATTGTATACTCAAATTTGTAAACACTATGAATGAACGTACAACACTTGGGAACAGCACACTTAATGTGAATCGGATAGGTCTAGGCTGTATGGGTATGTCTGAATTTTATGGTTCCTTCAATGAAGATGAATCTATTAACACTTTGCATAAAGCTATTGACCTGGGTGTTAACTTTTTTGACACTGCCGATATGTATGGCAGTGGAGCAAATGAGCTACTAATAGGAAAAGCCTTTAAAGGCAAATGGGACTCTGTAGTATTGGCCACCAAGTTTGGTGTAGTAAGAGGCCCAAATGGAGAGTGGCTAGGGCTGAACGGACAACCGGAGTACATAGCTAAGGCTTGTGAACAAAGCCTCACAAATCTGGGCACAGAGGCTATAGATCTGTACTACATGCATAGGCAAGACCCCAAGGTAGAGATAGAGGTAATAGTGGGTGCAATGTCAGAGTTGGTGAAACAAGGGAAAGTGAAATATATAGGCCTGTCAGAGGTTGATGCTGCTACCATCAGGCGAGCACACAAAATTCACCCTATTACCGCCTTGCAATCAGAATACTCATTGTGGAGTAGGGAACCCGAACAAGAACTTTTTGATGTGTGTAAAGAACTGGGCATCACCTTTGTATCCTACAGTCCACTAGGCAGGGGGTTCCTGTCTGGTGCTATAAAAAGCAGGGAAGACATGGAAGCAGGTGATTTCAGGTTGGGCAATCCACGATTTACTGACGAGGCCTGTAAAGAAAATATCAGATTTGTAGAGGTCATAGACCAGATAGCTAAAGCTAAAGGTGTAACAAATGCGCAGGTAGCATTGGCGTGGATACTAAGCCAAAACGATGAAATAACTGCTATACCAGGCACAAGAAAAGTACATAGACTTGTAGAAAACTTAGGTGCACTATACGTACAGCTAACCCCATCTGATTTTGAAGTCATAGAATCATCTATGCCCAAAATAACTGTTGGGAATCGGTACTAAGAACATGTAGTTGTAAGTCATAAAAACTCTAATAATCATTGCTGAGCGGATGATTATTGCTTTCGAATACCTGTGGGTTTACGCGATCATGTTGAGCTGGTCAGTAAGCGTTTAGGCATGTGGACAGCTCTTGCATCAAGAACTGGTTGTTGAACACTTACAATAGCATAGATAAACCAATTAGTGACAGTTAGATTCAGTTTTGTGAGGATTGAATACGAGAAATTATTTTATTTTTGAGTCATGCAATAGTTTCAATGCCCATTCGGGCTACTACATAACCATTCACTGTTTCGCAACATGCGAGCGGGTGGGTTATGTCTTATTGATTTCAATTTTCATTTTTCACTTTTATGCCATGTCATACTAAAAGCTATGACTATGGCAGGATATTACTTTATTCAACAATGGAACAAATTATTATCGAAAAAATAGAATCATATGCCCTATTAGGTAAGTGTGCACCAATATTAGTAGAAGCTTATAATACCGAACCCTGGAATGATGAATGGACGTACGAAAAAGCACTAGAAAAGTTGGAGTGTTTTTATCATTCGCCCAAATTTATAGGCTTTATTGCCTACGAAGGAAGCGAGATAAAAGGTGCTTGTATTGGCAATATTGAGCCGTATTATACAGGAGATTATTACTACCTCAAGGAAATGTTTGTGTCACCGTCCGCTCAAAAGAAAGGCATAGGAAAGAAGATGATGGATGCCTTAAAACAACACTTGGAACAACTAGAAATTAGGCAAATTGTGTTGTTTACATCAAAGGATTATTTCCCGTTCAATTTTTACGAAAAAGAACAATTCAGAACTATGGAGGGCATGAATATGATGCACTTTGGCGCCGAAAATGGATAAGCCCTAGTTATACATTTGTACTGCTACAATCAAAGTGAGGGGTGTGTTTCGACCCAATCGAAACACACTTTTTTTATTGTACACTTCTTGCAAGTTTCCTTTACTTACCAATTGCTCCACTGGATATTTAAAACAGATTTGTAGTGCATGTAGTTCAGAAAACTATCATCTGGAAAACATGGCTAGTCTGAGTAATGTGAAATAAAAAATCACTATTTATTGCTCATCTTTAGCTTGTATACATTTACTCCTATTGCATACCCATAGATACTGCCGTCTGGCGACTTGACAATTCTAATTTTGTTACAAGCCTTTCCTAAGTCAATTTTTGTCCACTCTTTTCCTCCATTATTTGTTTGGTAACCAGTATTCATAGTGCCAATAAATCCGTTTTTTTCGTCAACAAACCCTACACCAAAAGACCTTGATTTGTAATCTTGGCATAGTTCATATTCTTTCCATTTTTTTCCACCATTTGTAGTCTTTATAAAGTGCTGTGTTACAACGGTTGTGTCGGGGTTATAGCTTTGAATGGTAGCATATCCTACTTTGGCAGATGGAAAGAACATTTTCCAAGATATTTCAAATGGCCTGTCGCTTTCGTATAATTTTTTCCATGTCTTTCCTTCATCCCTAGTATGCAGAATAACTGCATGACTATTTTCTATATCATCCGTTGAAGATGCGCATGCAAATCCTTCTTTTTTGTTGAACATTTTGATGTCATACAAGGCACTACAATACTTACTCATGTCCATACTGGTGAACGTATTTCCATTGTCGTGACTTACCATAAAATTTGATGGACTACCTACTCTTCCTACGCCATAAATGTGGTATTTGTAGCCAATTTCGCCATGATTAATGTATTCTTCTTTCACTATATCTAGTGCACACAGTCCTTTTACGTATTTGCCTGAGTAGTTTACAGGTTCCCAGTTTGCTCCCCCATCTATAGTTTTGTATAGCGGGATAGTATCGGTTACGTTAGGAAAGTAATCAGTACCCACCGTTCCTACAAAACCGTTTAAACTATCAATAAAGGCAACACACCTAAAAAAAGTTCCTTTCTTTTCTAGCTGCAATTTCCAGTTTTGGCCACCATCGGTAGTATGGTATATCTTGCCATAACCATTGATGTACCAACCAACCCTTTCGTTCACAAAAAATATGTCGTCTTGTTTTCCTTTGTAGGTTTCGGTAGTTAGCTTTTCCCAATTATAAGTTGGCTGTGCGAATGATACATTGCACATTAGCATTGCACATATGATGTAGACTATTTTTATGGCTTTCATTTGCTTTTTTGTATGATGGTTACTCCTAACCCAGTTCGAAATTTAGATTCTATGCAAAAAAACTAAAACTTATCTAAGCAACCCAATTTTAAGGATATACTGCCAGCTAGATCCTGGCAATATTTAAATGACTCATAGTTTATGATGCGATAGACGGGCACCGGGTGAGCGATAGAAAATCTGTTATGAGGTATTGTGGTTTTATACTGGAATGAGGGAAACATCATCTACATAAATTACTACCGTTTTGTAAACTATTTCGTAAATTTCAATTATAATAATCTCGAGATGGAGATTACTACTACTGAAGACAATAATGACTAAAATGAAAGTTGAAGAAACTCAAAACAACACGAAAAAACATACTGATAGGGAACTGGCTGAGGCGTATGTGTATCCGGTAGAGAATGGTAGGATGAATGAAAAAGAGGAAAGAGACTATTGGGCACTAAGAAAGAAAAGATTCGAGGATAGAAGCCCTGACCAAGTTGTTTTCTCTACTATTCTTCAATTAAAATTTGAGATGGAAGACTATATACGTAATGTTGCCGAATGAATAATGCGGAACTACGCATGGCAGAAAGCAAACACGTAAAGGGTAGGCTTAGTTTTTCTTTGTGATGTTGGGGTGATTATTGTTTCTGTAACTCTTGGGGCAAGTTTGTTATGAAGATTGTGCAGGTGTGTACTGGTTGTGAATTTGTGATGATTGGGGTACTTGATTTTTTAAAACAATGAGCTTTGTAGTTCTTTTTTAGGATAGAATAATCCGATTATGACAAAAGGATTTTTAGATCGTCGGGTATGCCATTCTTTAGTAGTACCTAAAAACAAATAAAGTTCTTTTTGAGTAATAAATTCCTTTTCGTACTTCTCTCTTACTTTCAATAGCGCTTGGTTTTCGTCGCCTTCACACATACTAAGGCAATTCCAATACAGTGCGCCAAGCTCCCAATCTTCTATCATCAAGCGACTGATTGTACCTTCATCATCTTTAAACTTGTAATAAAATTTATATGGCAATTTCTTGATAACCTCTCTTGTTTGTTGCTGTTTGTTTGGCTCTTCAAATGCAAATTGAAGTTGTTTTAGTTGTTCTTTCCATTCCTTTTTCCATTCTCGAACATCATTTTCAATTTCGAAGCCAATAATTTTGGCTGGTCTGAATGTGGCGAGAGAAACATTTTGTGGAGCCTTTGAATCTTCCAAAAGCTTCGAAAGGTTTGTATATACATTAGCAAGGCAATATTGTTTACGCACTAGCCAATTACTTTCAGTGCCGATTTTTCCGTGAATAATTATATCAGAAAACGTATAATCTACAGGAGAGTGGCTCTCTGGACGAAAATCGTCTGTTCTTCTTTTAAGGTCAATTTCGAGCCAATTGTATTTAAAACTTTCAACTTTCCCATCTTTTCTTAGCCCTGTAAGAAACTGTAATGGAACAGGATAAATACGTATCCAATTGCCATTTTCCAAAACACC
>CAMDNC010000162.1 GCA_945902755.1 Flavipsychrobacter stenotrophus | reverse complement strand
CAGTCTTTGCCCAGTAGGAACCGGCTCGAAATGCAATAACAACCACAACTCAAAAACATCATTACTCCATGCCACATTGATACCTATTGTTTTTGCCGACTGTATAGCTGTGGTAAAAGTAAGATCATTCTTTGTTACAGTATCGTCTACCACTTCACTTTCCATATCTCTATCATACACACTCCACACATGAGTAGTGTTGCCGGGTTTAATACGGTATCCACCATCAGTGGGTTCTATCAATTCAGTTTTCAGACACTCCTTAACAGTATTATTGAGATTTATCCAGTGTTGCTTCTGGTTTTCAAAAGCATTTACCTTTACCTTACCCTGCACGGCAAATGTGCGCAAATAGGTAGGTTCGCTTACATCATCTTCGCAAAAAATAATAAAAGTCTCTACTGTATCTGCTACACGGCTATCGTCTGTTCTTATGTCCCAAGGTTGTAATGACATAAATTAATGATTGTTTTCAGGCTCAGTAAAGGTATTTAACATAGGCAATGCTCCATAATAACCTGCTAAGTATTGTTTGGCAAAATCTGCATTGTTGCGAATGCCTTTCAGGTCGGCAAGCGAATACAATACTGTAGCATCAGTTGCAGATTTTTCTGTGAAATAAAACTGATCGCGGCGCATTATTTCCGGATTCATCAGGTTGGTGTCATGGCTTGTAAACAACAATTGTGCATTAGCTTTATTGATAGCGGGGTTGTTGAACATGCCAATAATTTTTATCAGAAGTGCAGGATGAAAGTTGCTGTCTATTTCATCGGAAATGAAAAGACCACCAAATTCAAAAATTGAATCTATAATACCAATTAATGAATAATATTTTCTCGTTCCATCAGATTCGTCTTTTAGTAAGTTTAAAGCAACTTGTTCTACAAAAGTAGTGCTGGGGTTTTCTATTTTTTTTATCATGGAAATCTGCTCTACAGCATTGTTGTCGTTCATGTTTAGATCTTGCGCATCATTTAACACTACATCTTCATAAACAAGATCTGCTTTTCGTAACCATTCAAGGACATCTTGTGTTCTCTTTGCTCGAATTAAACCATTTGTTATTTGGGCATCATTTTCATAACCAGAAAACAAGACATCGTGAGAAATAAATGATCGTATATTCCCAGATATTTCGCCATTAAATGCCGAACAAAAACTAAGAAACAATGAGTCTTGTCTCAATTTGGTGGCATATGGCATTTCATTCCCTTCAGGAAAGTACTCTTTATTTACTTTTATCTCCTTTCCCTTTCTAGTAAAATAATATGTTTCGTTACTATTAGCTTGTCCAAAAAGCCATTCAGATACTATAGAGTGTTTATTAGCGGTAAAGCCGTACCTATATCTTTTTCCCTTCAAGTATAAAACAACCTGAAAAAAACTTTCTTCGTTACCAGAGATAAGGGCAGCATAATTATTAGTTCTGTATGATTGTTGTAAGAGATATTCATCACTCAGAGAAAATTTGACCATTTTTTTAAAAAACTGAAACCCCTTCAGCAAATTCGACTTACCACTTGCATTTGCACCATATACGCCTACGGTTTTTAGCAATCGTTGTCCTCCCACTACCGCAATGTTATTCTCATCTATTGTTTTGTCTTCAGATGTCAATCCTGTAGCCCTGAAGCTCAATGTTTGTACTTCATTGAACGAGCGATAATTACCTAAACTGAATTCGATTATCATTTTGTAGAAAATTGTCGATTTTTTGCAGATTTTGTAAAAATACTAATTATTATGGTTCTTATTTTCAGAAAATTGCACACGTCATATCTTCCCCCATAAAAACACCACAGCCCGCTCATTGCTGGCGGGCTGTAGTATATCAGTTTACATGTTTGCTATTACTTACAGCATCATGTCTTTATCATCTCCACTGTTTTGTGGTGGATTGCTGTTATTGTCATTGCGGGATTCGCGCTGTGGGCGGTCGCCACGCGGACGGTCATTACCACCACCATTGCGGCGGTCACCACCACCTTCTCTGCGTGGACGGTCATCGCCACCTTCTCTGCGCTCACGCGGTGCTGGCTCTACATAGCCATCTGGTTTTGGCATCAGCACTTTGCGGCTCAGGCGCAGTTTACCCGTTTTAGGGTCTGTACCTGTCAGTTGTATTTTCACTTTATCGCCTTCTTTCAGCACACCATCTAGTGTATCTAGGCGCTTCCAGCTTACTTCGCTTATGTGCAGCAATCCTTGTTTGCCTGGCATAAACTCTACAAATGCACCAAAAGGCATAATGCTTTTCACTACACCTTCGTAAGTAGCACCTATTTCTGGTATAGCCACTATGCTGCGTATCCATGCAGTAGCTTTGTCAATACTTTCTTTGTTGGCAGAAAATATCTTGATGATACCTTCCTGACCCACTTCTTCTATATTGATTTTAGCACCTGTTTCGCGCTGTATTTCTTGTATTATTTTACCGCCCGGGCCTATCACCGCACCTATAAACTCACGGTCTATGTTCATCTGTATGATGCGTGGTGCCTGTGGTTTCAGCTCTTCGCGTGGGTCAGGTATAGTATCATACATAGCATCCAGTATGTGCAGTCGGCCTTTTCTTGCTTGCTCCAGTGCCTGCATCATTATTTCCATGCTCAGACCATCTACTTTTATGTCCATCTGTATACCGCATATACCATCACGGGTACCGGTCACTTTGAAGTCCATATCACCCAGGTGATCTTCGTCACCCAGTATATCAGTAAGTACAGCAAATTTGCCATTCTCGCCCGATATCAAACCCATAGCCACACCACTTACGTGCTTAGGAAACGGCACACCAGCATCCATCAGTGCCAGCGAACCAGCACATACTGTAGCCATTGATGAAGAACCATTCGACTCCAGTATATCAGATACCACACGCACTGTGTAAGGATACTCAGCTGGAAGCATTTGCTTCAGCGAACGCATAGCCAGGTTACCATGACCCACCTCACGACGGCTCTGTCCGCGCATCATCTTCACTTCTCCTGTAGAGAACGGAGGGAAGTTATAATGCAGCATAAACTTCATATATTCAGATGTCTGTGCAGTTTCCTGAAGCAGCTCATCGTCTGTAGTGCCCAGTGTTACTGTGGTCAACGACTGCGTTTCGCCACGGGTAAACAATGCAGAACCATGCGGAGAAGGCAATACGTCTGTTTCTATAGTCAGTGGACGCACCTGCTCCAGACTACGGCCATCAAGACGTACTCGCTCATTGAGCATCATGTCCCTGATTACTTTTTTCTCTAGGTCGTGGAAATAAGTACCTATAAGGGCAGCATCTGCTTCCGGTAATTCACCTTCTGCAAACTGTGCTTTGAAGTCTTCTTTTATTTTTTTGAAGGCATCACTGCGGTCGTGTTTAGGCAACGCACTCTTGGCTACTTCATATATACGTGCAGTACCAAATTCAGCAATTTTTGCTTCAAATTCCGGATTAGTATATGGCTTGGTGTAGTCACGTTTGCCAGAAATGCCCGCTTTGTCGCGCAGCTCTAGTTGCAGTTTCACCTGAGCGCGTATAGCTTCATGACCTACTTCTATTGCTTTTATCAGTCCGGCCTCTTCACACTCCTTACCTTCGCCTTCCACCATCATTATGTTCTTGTCGGTAGCTGCAATGATCACATTAAGGTCAGCATTTACAAGAGCAGATCGCAGTGGGTTCACTACATACTCGCCATTGATACGTGCTACACGTACTTCAGATATTACTTCCTGAATAGGAATATCACTCACAGCCAGTGCTGCTGATGCCGCCAAGCAAGCCAGAGAATCCGGCATCACTTCAGGGTCAGATGATATAAGAGATACCAACACCTGTACATCGCACATATAATCGTCCGGAAATAGTGGACGAAGAGCACGGTCTATTAAGCGAGATATAAGTATTTCAGAGTCGTTAAGCCTTGCTTCACGTTTGAAAAAAGAACCAGGTATACGTCCTGCCGCTGCAAATTTTTCCTGATAATCTACTGAAAGTGGAAAAAATGATTGTCCTGGTTTAGGTTCTTTATTGGCTACAACAGTAGCTAGTATCATGCAGTCGCCTTGGCGCACTACTACCGATCCGTCGGCCTGCCGGGCCATTCTGCCCGTTTCTATCGAAATTTCATGTCCGTTAGCTGATACCAGCGATACGGATATGGGATTTGGTGTCATACATTAAGTATTAATGTTGTTAAAATAATATTTCAAAACTAATACCCCTGCTACATGCCGGCACAAATTGCTGGCGTAACACGGGCAAAATAAAGAATAGACATAAAAAAACTATTCCCAACTTAAACAAGTTGGGAATAGCATTGTGGCTTTTGCTTATTTGCGTAAGCCAAGTTTTTCTATCAACGCACGATAAGAAGCTAGGTTCTTATGGCTCAGGTACTGCAACAAACGCTTACGACGACCTACCATTTGCATCAATCCGCGGTTGCTGGAGAAGTCTTTTTTGTTTTGTTTCAGGTGAGCAGAGATATGCTGTATACGCTCTGTGAGCATAGCTATCTGAGCTTCGATGGAACCAGTGTTCGCTTCGCTTCCACCATGGGTTTTAAAAATATTCGCTTTCTTTTCAGCTGTAAAATGAGACATTTGCATCAAATTTTTAAATAAACTACTCTTTTTTGAGGCGGCAAAGATAGTGAAATATTGTGAAAAAAGTAAAATTGCTACCGCAATCAAAAGTTTTTATTAATAATAAATTACCCTACCTCGTTTTTAGCTCCATTTCTACCCCCTATTTTCGCCCAACAAATCCATATATTATAGACTCACATCACAAACATAACTATTTCTTTATCGCATACCGTACGCCAATATATAATTCTCTTCCCCTTGTAGGTCCCCACACCGACGAGATATCAAAATACTGACCAAAAGGATTGCTGGCACTTATGATAGGGTTGGGCTGGCGGTAGTTAGCTATGTTCTCGCACCCAGCATACACATCTAGTGTTTTCAGTTTGTAAGTCAACTGCATATTCACCGTAGCATAGGGCACAGAATGCAATGGTCTTTGATACTCAACGGGATTGTTCCGTGTATCGGGTAGTCGCATCCTATCAAACCAATGTATGTTTACATCTGCTTGCCAATGTTTGTTGGTTGTAGTGTACGATACTGCTGCCATCACTCGGTTTCTTGCATTAAATGGTATTGACACCCTTTCATTATTCACCTCTCTATATACGTCCAGATAATTATAGGCTGCTCTCAGCTCCAGCTGTTTGGCTATCGTCAGCGCAGCTTCTATCTGTGCCGCTACCGATCTCGATTTACCTTCAAAATTCCGAATTGTAGCCTTTGTTGGGTCTGCATCATAGTCGGGAAAAAACTGATTAGTGAATCGGGTATTATAGCAATCCGCAGCAATAGACCCAGCAGAGCCCCCCACATTAAACTTGTATACATGACTCACCCCCCAGTTCCACGAGGCTTCAGGCTTCAGCGGCTCTGCAAATATTAAATTGCGCGAGCTTGCCAGTAGATTCACCTGCTCGCTGAAAAGATTCACCTGCCGCCACCCACTACCTGCCGATGCCCGCACTGTGTGCTTGTCACTAATCATATACTTTACCATAGTACGGGGTGTAGTGTACGTGCCCCACAACTGATGTTTATCGGCTCTTATACCCGTTATCAGCGTCACCTTGTCATCAGCAAAGTGAAATGTATTTTCTGCAAACACTCCCGGCACTCTTAGTGCCGTACGGTAATCACCCGCATAAGTGCGCCCCAATACATTACCAGTGAACGCTATGGTTTCATTCAGCTCTTGGTAGCGGTAGCTCACACCATATTTGAGCAGGTGCTCTTTGTGCCATTTCCATTCATGCTGTATGTTCAGATAGGCATTCTCCTGCTGCCCTTTGTAG
Source organism: Flavipsychrobacter stenotrophus (assembly GCA_945902755.1). GTDB lineage: Bacteria > Bacteroidota > Bacteroidia > Chitinophagales > Chitinophagaceae > Nemorincola > Nemorincola stenotropha_A. The sequence continues at coordinate 1,461 of CAMDNC010000162.1, read as the reverse complement.
CTGGTAGTACCAAACCACGACTGCTGCTGGTGCATAAAACCCGATGCCGATATATTGATCGCATGATTATCAGTAAATCTATGACCAGCTTTCACATACACCTCTGGCTGAGTATAGTGCACACACTGCCCATATACCGTAGCATTACCTTCAATTTCATTATCAGCATAGCCAGTTTGTCCACCCACACGTTTTTCATTCACTATTCGCACACCTATCTGGGCATGTGAACCTATATTACTCTCGCTTCCATATATCCACTTGTTGTATGCCATATACCTGGTCAGCAACGGCAAATCCAAAAAACCATCACCATTTCCATCTATTTTGCCCGATGGCTGCACCGTATGCAATGCCAGCATGGTATGCCATTTTTTATTTTTCCCTACCGCTGTAGACACATTAGCATTGAAGTGCTTCTCTCCAAAACTGTTCATGTACCCATTCAGCAGCAGTTTATCCATCTTTTCAGGGTTGCGGGTTTCCATATTTATCTGTCCGCTCATACCCTCATACCCTTGCAAAACCGATGTTGTCCCCTTCGATACGTAAATATTTTCTATTACCGTACCCGGATACGTGCTCACACCATAGGTGTAACTTAGCCCCTGCACCAATGGCATACCATCGGTCAACACCTGATTATACACCCCCGACAGCCCCAGTATACGCAGCTCCTGAGCATTGGTCACTACATTGGTTGTCTGTGGTTGCACCGATGCCTGTGTACCAAAGCACCCTGCCAGGTCGCAGCAGGCTCCCTTACTCAGTTCATGTTCATTTATCACCTGTGTCTGAGTAGTGCTTAGCGTAGATATGTACGCACCGCTTTTATCGGTTATGGTCACAGTGTTCAGTTCGCGCACATCTTTTTCCAGCACTATGCTCAGGTAGGTTTTCTCTCCTGCATTTATAGTGTCGGTCACAGCACCCACCCCCGACGCTATGATGCGTCTATCGGTTATACCCGCAGCCGGCAGCTCAAACACCCCATTCTCATTGGCATACATCGCCACCGTTGTACCCACCCATCGCACCATACCGGCTGGTAATATTTCTTTTTCGGCATTGGTTTGTACAAACAGTTTACCCTTCACTACCTGCCCGGTAGCGGCATTGCTCACCAGCCACAGACATACCATTATCACCGCCCTCATGACTTTTCATTTTTAGCGGGTTTCTCTTTTTTCACCCTATAGGGCATTTCGTTTTTGTTGTCACAGCCCGGTGTAGTTTCTATCACTTGTTCTATCTGTTCTTTGCTGGTAGCAGCACTATGATAGATAACAGTAAACGCCGACACCTCATTTTTTCTGTCTGTAAACTGCACTTCGTCTACTCCCTCAGCATTCAGCAGACGTTTTTTTATGGTGGGCATATCGTTGTTGCAGTGTAGGTTTTTTACTTTTATTACTACAGTCAGCACGCTATCAGTTTGTGCATACATAGGTAGGTTTGTAC
>CAMDNC010000161.1 GCA_945902755.1 Flavipsychrobacter stenotrophus | reverse complement strand
CAGATTCGTACGTCAACTCAACCGATGCTGCTACTAAAGCAGCGGCTGTAGTAGCGTTTAAGGTCATTCACCAGTTTGGTGGTGTGTTGTTAGGAGAACATCTGGGTCAGCTATTTACCATAGCATGGACTGTTATGTTGTCTCTTTCTTTTGCAAAGCTGAAGTTATTCCCAAAATGGATCAATATGCTGGGTATTATTAGTGCTGGTATTTACCTATTGGCACAGGCTGAGTTGTTAGCTACGGTGATGCCGGGTTTTCCTGTATGGTCGCTAGCGGGGTTTCTTGGTAGTACACTTTGGTTGGTTTGGCTTGTGGTAATAGGTATCGGGTTTATCAGGATGAAGCAGATGGATTAGTGTTAGTTACCTGACAAAGTCATAAAAATCAGCGTGTAGGTGCGCATTATAACAGGATTGGTGACGGGTGGACTTTGGCTAGTAATAAACAGTAGGTGACAAGAAAAGTGACTGAAAAAAGTGAAGGCATTCGGGAGAACGAATTTTATTGGTTGTTTCAGTTGACCCTTCGGAACAACAGATAAGCTAAAAACACGATTCTGGTAAGTGTTATCTGCCCATGTGCTGGCCGTTGGTGAAGAACACCAACAGCGGCGGAAATTGTCGAAAACTTTTAAACTGACAATTTTCTGTGAGAACTACTCATATTGCTTTATTTCTTTTTTGGTCATATCTGCTTATTCACATAATATTTCACAAACCAGTCTGGCAGTAATTGAGCCTCAAATGGATCCCATCTTTTCTTTTTACCCACTATCTTAAAATGAGCTACTTGCTCATGTCTACGTTGTTCACCAGAATTATCAAAGAAATATGCCTGATATGCTTCCTGAGCAGCATCGTACATCAGGTTTAGCGACTTGTTATACCTGTCCCTAATTCTATCCTCCGGCACATTGTGTCCGCGCTGTGCTACTCTTGCAGCCACCCTTGCTACATTTATATCAGGATGCGCCGTTGCTACAAAATACAGATAAACCTTATAGCCCAAGGCATTTGCATGTTGCATATACCTTACCTTGCTCTCATGCGAAAAAACAGTTTCCATTGAGCATTTTTTGCCTGCATTCAGCAGTTCGTTTATCACAAAATTCGATAGTAATTGCGCTACTTGGTCTTTCCACTCAGTGTCAATAAGCCTCAGTTTGCCATCAGCAATACTTATTGCTTTTCCCAATCTCATTTCATCAAATCCATTGCGAAACAATCCCCATTCTGTAGCAAATGAGACTAATTGAACCAGAGTAACTTCTGGCAATGTGTATTTAGAAAAATCAAATGAATTAACTAGTAGAAGAGCGCTAATATCATCAGCGTTCACATAAACACCAAAATCTATTCTTCTTCCCTTTATTACTGTCTGTCTTATTTCCTTTATAATAGTTGATTTACCAGACCCATTAGGGCCTGCAAAAATCCGAAATCTCTTCATAACATCTATTACAGCAGTTCTATTTGGTCAGGTCGTTTCACAGATGCTATTTTTTTTATCTTTTCTTTTCTTCCATCTGCGTACAGCTTTACCACCCATCCGTCTTCGGCTATTACATTATATCCCTGCACCTCCATAGTAGCAGCTGCAGCAGTCCTGAATCCTCTACTCACAGCAGTCACTAGTACTCGTTTTGTGAGGTATTCTGCTTCCGCACTCACGCCCATTTTTCTTTTGCTCAGCACTCTTTTTTTCTTTTCTGCAGCAATTTTTCTCATAGTATAAAATATCAACCTAATAACATAAAGTTAGGCAAAAACACTCATCATTAGCTAAGAATTCATGCTGCCCTCACTTTTTTCACAAATCCTTTATTTGTTAGTACATCTATTTTCTATGCCCTCGTTGTTTCAGTTGACCCTTCGGAACAACTGAAATAACGAGGTTTTGTGTACTTTTGATAGTATCATATGATACTATCATAGGCATGAGACCACCTTACAACATTACGGACAAAATATTGGGATTGGTAGCTGCTATTTCAGAAAAAATAGGAGCTATAAATGCCACACACCTATACAAGCCTGCTACAGAACTACGAAAAAGGAATAGAATCAAAACCATACATTCTTCATTGGCGATAGAAGGCAATACACTCAATGAAGAACAAATAACTGCTATAATAGCAGATAAGCGGGTGGTGGCGCCCCAAAAAGATATAACAGAGGTGCAAAATGCGATAGAAGTGTATGACCTACTGCATGAGCTAAACCCTTATAGTTTAAAAGATTTGACCAGGGCGCATACAGTGCTGATGAAAAACCTGACAACTCCTGCAGGCCAACTAAGAAGCAGTAATGTAGGTATAATGAAGGGTTCTAAAATAGAACACATAGCACCAAATGGCTCTATGGTGAAGGGATTAATGAATGACCTATTTGCTTATCTGAAAAAGGATAAAGACTTATTGCTAATAAAAAGCTGCGTTTTTCATTACGAATTTGAGTTTATACACCCCTTTACTGATGGGAATGGCAGAATGGGGCGGCTATGGCAAACATTGATATTGATGCAACAATACCCAGTGTTTGAGTACTTGCCGGTAGAAAGCCTGATAAAACAACAACAAATAGCGTATTATGCTGCACTTTCTCAGTCTGACAAAAAAGGTAATTCTACTCCCTTTATAGAGTTTATGCTAGAGATTATTGCAAAATCACTGGAAGAACTAATAGTATCGCAAAACAAACCACTGCACACAGCAGACAGGATAGCACTGCACAAAGAGAACACGAGGAACGTACTGTTTAGTAGGAAAGACTATATGCAGCACTTCAAGAATATATCTGCACCTACAGCAAGTAGAGATTTAAAATGGGCATTAGCGCAAGGCATATTGGAAAAATCGGGCACTGCAAATCAGAGCATGTATAGATACAGTAAGTAAATAAAGTGATTAGGTCTATGGATGTTTCACAGACACCCAAAGTGCACTAGAGGGGGGAGATAAAGTTGTCTTCTGGTAGAGTTTTGGGATTTGTGATATTGATGACTGGACACATAAATATCAGCTTCATCGCATTGATGTAGGTGAGATATACTCAATTGGTTTTCTCGCGAGCGTGACGCTTGCAGTAATGAGGACCAAGCGGACGCTTGGCCCAGATGGGGAATAAGGGCAGGATAAACAACATTTAGCTTCACTACCCTGATGTCGTCGAGTCCCTCGCAGAAAAAGCGAGGAGACTCAACGAGGACGGAAAAGTTTATGCTTTAAAAAACACCCCCAAACTACTTTGATACACTACCCACTACCGCTTTTCAAATGCATAAGCTGTAAATACCAAAAGCATCATTACGATACCAATAAAGAAAGTGCAAAAAACAAAAGATAAAAATCTAGCTAAAGATACCGAAAGCACATTTGAATGTTTACTGACAATGTTCAAAATTTTTTCATCGGTATACCTTTTGGTAATTAATTTATAAAGTATAAAAATATATATAATATAGATAATAAATAACAGGTTATGCTCGTCAACATATTTCATATAATATAAAGAATTATATATAAGTAAATAATTTAGAAACATTCCCCCCAGAACGGAAATGCTCATTCCAAGTATAATACGGGATTGACTTGTATGTAATTCAGGTGTGTCATATTTCGTTTCTTTGTACGCAGTATATAAAACGTATACAAGAACATCAAGTAAGTAAAACATAACGCATTCTATTTGTCGGCTAAATTGTTAAATTTTTGGTCGCAATTGGCTTGTCGAAAAGTACTAATATTGGTGATTTTTTTTCATAAATTTCTTAGTCATTTTGCTACACACAGTAATCCCCCCTGCCAAGTGGATATTCTGGCACAACAAACACATTTTACAATTGTAGTATATATATAACCATGATATATTATAGTGACATACATACCACAATTAATTTGAAAAAGCACGACCAAACCCGCTAAAAAGTTTCCGTCCTGGGTGAGTCTTCCAGCTATTTCTGCGGGGGACTTACCGACATCAAGGCTAGAAGCTGAAAAGTATTTATGCTGCCTCTCACCTACTCGAGCCAGTTTGTAACAGGGAGTTAGTGGCGAAGCGTTTGTAACGTACTTGCTCCCAACGGTCACAAAACAAGCATCGCCCCACCATCATAAAGAAAAACTAAGCCTACCTTTTACGTGTTTGCTTTCTGCCTTGCGTAGTTCTGCATTATTCATTATGTATTGTTCTTTCTGCTTTTCCATTAGTTTATACCATAGCACAGCCGGTATAGTGTTGTTAGAGTGTAGCTCCAGCCTCACCAGTATTTCATTATTAGGATTTCTGTGGTTGTTTATCAACTGACTCAATTCGGTAGGTTTGATATCAATTTCATCAGCAAATTCTTTGTTCATTTTCCCCAAACCATCAATATATCCTTTCAAAAAAGTGCCAAAATTCGCTTCCCTGTTGTAGTTAGCATTATTTATATAGTCCTCCATCTCAAATTTTAATTGAAGAATATTAGCAAATACAACTTGCTCCGGGCTTCTTTCCTCGTATCTTTTTTTTCTTAGTTCCCAGTAGTCTCTTTCCTCTTTTTCATTCACCCTACTATTCTCTACAGGATATATATATGCCTCAGCCAGTTGCCTGTCAGTATGTTTTTTCGTATTGTTCGGAGTTTCTTTAACTTTCATTTTCGTTGCAGTTTATAACTATACTAGCTTTCTAGGTATTTGCTTATTATTTTATACGAATCCTTTCCTTCTACATACATATACAATCCAGTGTGCTTCATGCCGTATATAGCGGCGTAATGTTTTATTAGTTCTGTTTTAGGTTTTAGGCAAACATAGCCGTCATAACCCTTTCTAAAAGATTCCTTACACACATACGCTATCATACATCCTGCTATATTCATATATTGTTTGCCCTTACCAACATTTTCTTTCGATGATTCAAGCATATTTATTTCAATGGCATAATCACCAGAACGGTCGGTAATAGACATCAATCCCAAAATTTTGCCAGTTTCTTTTAGTTCAAGTTTCAGTGTAGTAACACCAGTAGGTTTTAGCCAATTAAAGTTGAAATTTTTAATTCTCGAAATGCTTTTAATGTCATCTGGTGTTGCAACCCCTATCAGTACGTCATGTTTTTTGTTGTCTTCCGTACTAATAACCTTCATCTTGGGACTATTTTTAATTGCAATTTACAAAATAGTTTACACAATTAGTAAACTGATTTACAAAAATATCCCTTGTAGGTGTGTTGTATTTCATTCGTCCCAGTATGCTATTTTGGTGCAACAATGAGGTGACACTATGGCCATACGTTAACCCATTGCCACGAGCTGTTTTTCTGCATCTTCTACAATAAACCCAAAGGGGGTTTGCTAACATCTGCACGTGATTATGAAGTTTGATGTTAGGGGATTTCAGATTAAGTACCCTGCTCCTCGCAGCCCTGAACGTACAAGAGATGCGACGCAAGCGGCGATGCCCAGAGTGCTACTGCTGGTAGCCAAAAAAGAGTAAACTATATAATGCTGTGCTATGCTCCCGGCGCCAAGGGGTTGCGTTGTTTCCAGCGGAGGTCTTCGATGGAGGCAAAGTAGCAGCAAAACCACTTAATGGCTACATCGGGTATGTGGCGTAGCTTGATGAGGTAGTCGGTTTGGCGGGGTAGTGCGCCCAGGCTGGCTTTGGCGTCGAATGAGGTTCTGCCTAGTTTCAGGGTTTGTTTGCCCAGTACTATCGCGCGCTCTAGCCCTGCCAGCATCATGTAGAAGTACAGCGGGCACTCGCAATTGAGCTCGGTATCGAAGCCCACATAGTATAGCTCGTAAGCGGTGGGGCTGACAAAGGCACTGCTGAAGGCCACTAGCTGACCCTGCATAAAGTATCCTGTGAGCTCGAACGCTGTGCCGTGTACCTGCTTGAGGGCGGCTATGTATGCAGCGCCTGACCGGGTAAACACAAACGACTGCTTGTCGATAACCTGAGCAAAGAGCCTATTGATATCGGTGGCGTGGTGCTCTACATCGGCAAGGGTAAACTGACGTGCGGTGAGCTGGGCGGTGGCAGATGCGAGTACTTTTTTGGCTCGTGCCCTGTACTTGCGGCTGAGTGCGGCTACATAATCGGTGATGGTGCGCCACTCGGGCCGCAGGGCTAGTTCCATAACGCTGTCTTCCATAGGCATGTTGTAGCCCAGCTTCAGCATGTGGGTGGCATCGAGACTGCTAATGCCGGGCATAAGCGTGGCCGACACATCGGCATCGGTAGCGAGCCGTGCGGCTACTGTAGCTATGGCAGAGAGCGCATCGGAGGTGTGTAGCTGGCTGTTGTCGTACCAATAGCTGCTATCTTCGGTGCGGAGTGCATTGCCCAGCACGAGTACACGGGCTTTTTTGAGATTGAGAAAAAAACCTATGATACCCTTGACAAAGGAAGTATTGCGGTGGAGGTTGAAATTGTTGGCAGTGAGGGTGTAGACCTGAAAGTAGGTAAAGATTACTGGCTGGCCTTGGCGATAGACCAGGGCATAGCGAAAACCAACATCTGGCAGGGACTGCTGTTGTGCCTGCAAGTGACTGTATGTGAGTGCTGGGGGCAGCACTGCACCTATGGCTTTTAGTTCTGTTTGTATCTCCTCTACACTGCTGCCTATGACGATGTTAGCGTCTTTGTTGCCGGTGGTACACCGGGCAAAAATACCCTTCAGGTAAACAGAAACCTTACTGTAATGGGTGGGGGCAGCCCCGGCATCTCCGTAGCTATACATTATAAGCAAAAATAAGGGAAAAAGCGACGATAGCCGATGTAGGTACAGCTATATTTAACAATGAGTATAGAAGTGATGCAGAATAGGGGGTAAATACAACAGGTGACCTAAAAATTAATATTGGTAAACGATGGTTAACATGCATATTTGTGATAACTGTGTAATTGAGTTAATTTTCCGGAAAATATAGGTAATGAACAGCATGAAGATGTATAACAGCATGAGGGTGGCGGCAATTGTAGTGATGGCGCTGGTGATGAGTACTGCAACGTGGGCGCAACTGCTGACCTACACCACCGACCCTGCCGGCAACCTAGCCACTGTGGCTGCCAATGCTACTGCTACATCGCTGACGCGGGTAAATGGTGCTGCCACTCCGGGGGCACCGTGTGGTAGTGGTTTTTCGGTATCGGCATTTACGTTTGCGAGTGTATATAGCCCTGGGCTGGCGGCTGTAGAGGTGACGCTAATCCCCGATGCGGGCTTTACGCTTAATATGACGGGTATGAGTGCAGACCTGCGGAGGTCGGCGGCTGGGCCAGCAAGTATTCGCTATGCCTACAGCACCGATGGTGGTGCCAGCTGGATAAACCAAGGGATAGACCAACTGCCCAACAATGCTGCGTGCGGCACGACTAATACTGGCACCTGGACGACGAGTGTAGCTGTGCCTGCACCACTGCAACTAAGAGTGAGACTATATGGCTACAACGCCACGAGTGCAGGCGGCATACTACAACTGCTGAACCTGACTGTGGCTGGTACGGTAAC
>CAMDNC010000160.1 GCA_945902755.1 Flavipsychrobacter stenotrophus | reverse complement strand
AGCCAGTCTATAGCATCGTAGGTGTCGCTCGCCTCATCGGTTTGTGTTCCCGTTTTGTTAGGGTTGTAGGGGCGCACATCCATATATTCGCCTTCGCTCATCAGTTTGCCTCGCACATCTTGCAGCACTATAATGTAGTTTTTGCGCAGATATGCCATGGTGGGTGTTTTCCAGAATGCTCGGTACTTATCTGCTCCATAGGGGGCTATAGAGTAGGGGGTGCGGTTGATGAGTATAGGGTGTTTGGTTTTGGTGTCCCTGGGTTTATATATGGCGGTATACAGTCTTATACCGTCGCGCATAGGTATGTATATTTCTTGTTTGGTATAGTTGCGGTGCAGCCATACCGAGTCTTTATTAGGTGTAGCTGCTGCTTGGTGGCAAAGCAGCAATGCCAATGCTATAATACTATTTTTCATTTTCATCGTTTACGAACCTTAAAAATATGTTGTTTTAACTTCGGGTTCTATTTATTTTTAAGTTCTTTCGTTAGGTTTGCACCCTCATAACAAAATACATGCAACCATCAGTTTTAGAATTAATGCAGCAGATGAACCACGAGCAAGTGGTTTTTTGTCAAGACCCGCATACTGGTCTTAACGCTATCATAGCCATACACAATACAACGCTTGGTCCGTCGCTGGGTGGTACTCGCTTGTGGAACTATAGTAGCTACGACGAAGCGCTGGTAGATGCCCTGCGTCTGAGCCGTGGTATGACCTATAAATCTGCCATTAGTGGTCTGAACCTAGGTGGTGGTAAGGCTGTATTGATTGGTGATGCATCTAAACTGAAGTCTGAAGCGTTCTGGCGCAGATATGGCAAATTTGTAAATAGCCTTAATGGTAAATACATCACTGCCGAAGATGTAAACACATCTAAGGGAGATATGGAGTATATTGGCATGGAAACAAAATTTGTGACCGGCAAACCAGAATACATGGGTGGCAGTGGCGACCCTTCGCCTGTTACAGCGTATGGCGTGTACATGGGTATGAAGGCTGCTGCCAAAAAAGCATTCGGAACTGATGTGCTTACTGGCAAAAAAATAATGGTGCAGGGTGCTGGCAATGTGGGTCAATACCTGATGGGCTATCTAGTAGCTGAAGATGCTAAAGTATTCACTTGCGACATCAATGAAGATAAATTAAAGGATGTCAAAGCCAAATATCCATCGGTAGAGGTGGTAGATGGTAGTCAGGTTTTTGAGTTGGAGTATGATATCTATGCACCATGTGCGCTAGGTGCTACTGTGAACACTGAGAGCATCAATCAAATGAAGTGCCCAGTGATAGCTGGTGGCGCCAACAATCAGCTAGCTGATGAAAATGTACACGGCCCAATGTTGGTAGAAAAAGGTATCATTTATGTGCCCGACTTCTTAATCAATGCTGGTGGCATTATCAATATCAGTATTGAGATCGACGGTTACAACAAAGAACGTGCAATGAGCACAGTAGCAAAAATTTATGACCGCACATTAACGATATTCGATATCGCCGAAAAAGAAGGGATTCATACACAGCTAGCTGCCATGCACATGGCGGAAAAACGTATTGCTCAGATTGCTAATCTTCGTGTAGGTATCTAATGTGTTTCTCTTTATTGGGAAATTACACTCGCAAACGGAGCGCATAGGTGACCCATCATAAAAAAAGACGCTGTTTATCAGCGTCTTTTTCATATTATAAGAGTGTAGAGATTTATTTTTTGCTAGCAATTTTAGTAGAGAATTCTTTACCAGCCTTGAACTTAGGTACTTTACGTGCTTTGATTTTGATAACAGCACCAGTTTGTGGATTGCGACCATTGCGAGCAGAACGCTCAGATACAGAAAATGTACCAAAGCCTACCAGCGTTACACGATTACCTTTCTTAAGAGTAGTAACTACAGTGCTTGTAAATGAGTCAAGCGCAGCATTAGCCTGCACCTTAGTAATGCCTGCATCTTTTGAAATCTTGTCAATTAATTCAGCTTTGTTCATAACTATACGTTTTTTTGTTTTGAATAATAAATACTGAGGATACAACAAATATACTCACCTTTATTACACTTCCAAATAGTAAAGAAAATAATTTTACTGCTCAAAACCTTGCCTGTTGCAGCTTTCCTTCATATTGTTAACTACATGTTTCGTAATTATGAACAACCATTTATCGGCTGAAATCCTTTACTGTATTAGGTTTCAGTAGTTTTTATTACTTATTCATCCTCCCAATAATATCAGACAAAGTAATTTGCATATAGACATTTACAATACCTCCATCACTGATCTAAATGCTATAAATTTTCCTCCAAAACGTTTAAATCCTTTTTCACGCATAATTGGCGCATAATCAGAGATGTATGTATTGTATTTTTCTAGGTTATCGCATTCATACTGTGCAGAGAAGGTTACACCCTCTGTCTCATCTTGCTCTAGTAAGCGACACAATCTACAACCGGTAAACAAACCTGTCGCCTTCAGATCTCCTATGTGTTCGTTTAACATCCAGTCTACCCACTCTTCTACTATGTCGTTTTCTACCTTTATTGTTACATTGTATATAATCATGTTCGAGGTGGCTTTAAAGCCGTAAAAGTAATTCTAAGCTTTGAGAAAACGAATACAGAAAACAATTTGGTAATTACGTGTTTATTAGTTTAGTCATTGCCTGTTAGCGCATTGGCTGCAGCTATAGCACTGCTCCATGCATGCTGAAAATTATATCCACCGGTTATACCATCGGCATCTATTACTTCTCCTGCCCAATATATGCCTTTGCATATGCGGCTCTCCATAGTTTGTGGGTCGATTTCTTTTAGCTGAATACCTCCGCAAGTCACAAACTCTTCTTTGAAGGTAGTTTTGCCCACTACCTTATGGCTATTGCGCAGCAAGTGTTCAGTAAGTTTGTTTTGGGCAGCAGCAGGTAGGTCGCCCCACCTCATCTGTTCTGTAATGCCACTTTGTTCAGTAAGGTATTCCCATAGTCTACGCGGCAGCCCAAATGGGTTTTTCTGACTCACAAACTGTTTTCCCTGAGTGCTTCTAAGTCCTAGCAGTATTTCTTTCAAGTCTGCATCACTTGTCCTAGGTAACCAGTTGATAAGTATTGTAAAATGGTAATTGCAATCTGCCAACTCCCTAGCAGCATATGCCGATGTTTTCAGTACAGCAGGGCCACTCATACCCCAATGGGTAATCAATAATGGTCCAGTTTGGATTGTTTTTGTACCTACAATTTTTACAGTAGCCTCAGGCACACTCACGCCCATCAAAGAAGTGATGGTGTCTCCAGGCATATTAAAGGTAAATAACGAGGGCACAGGTTTTTCTATACTGTGCCCTAATGCTTCTAGCCATTGATATTGTTCTGCCTTCGGGAAACCACCCGTTGCAATAATAATGGCATCTGCCGCATATACCGATGTGTCGGCAAAATGAAGGATATACCTACTATTCACTTCACCGCCTTCCCTCAATATGTTTTTTACAGACTTATGAAAATACACTTGTACCTTCTGCCGCATCATTTCCTGCCATATACAATCTATTATGGTCTGCGAGTCATCTGTCATTGGAAACATCCTGCCATCTTCTTCAGTTTTCAGGGGCACACCTCGTTCTGCAAACCACTCAATCGTTTGCTTCGGTCCAAAACCATATAGTGATTTACGGAGCAATTGTTTGCCTCTAGGGTATCTCGTCAGTAACTCAGGTATGTCAAAGCACCCATGTGTTACATTACAACGTCCACCGCCCGATGCTTTCACTTTTTGCATAGCCTTGCCTGTTTTTTCAAAAACAGCAACTTCTACACCGGGCCGGTAGATAATATTAGCGGCCGCAAAGCACCCCGCAGCCCCTGCGCCTATTATAGCAATTTTCACGATTGTATCTTTTTAAAGTATTTCCTATTTATTTTTAACCTAAGGAAGTTTACTGTATTTATATGTCAAAATATTGATATAATTTATGTTGTTTTGCTATATTACAGCCCTTTCGGGTAAAGATATTGTTTTTGCTATCGATAGTAGTTCAGAATTCTGCTGCATCGCCTAATTTTTACTTTTGCACAGTACTATTATTGCCAAAAGTGAAATGTATCAGAAAATCTTACATTCACCGTTCCATCACCAACCTTTTTATATAGATTTGGATATAAAACAGGTACTATGCTCCAAAAGTCAACCATCCATTTCTTAGAACAAATTGCCAGCAACAACAATAAACCTTGGTTTGATGAACACCGTAATGAGTATCTATCAGTTAAAGCCGATTTCGAACATTTAGCGGCAGATGTACTCAAAGGTATGGGCGAGTTAGATCCAGTGTTCAAGGATATCAATGCAAAAGATTGTGTCATGCGTATATTCAGAGATGTACGTTTCTCTAAAGATAAAACCCCATACAAAACTAATCTTGGCGCAGGTTTCAGTTCAGGTGGCAAAAGTTTTCCCGGCGCAGGGTATTACCTACACATTCAGCCCGGAGGTCAAAGCTTTGCAGGTGGAGGAATGTGGCAACCAGAAAGCCCCAAACTTAAAGCTATTCGTCAGGAAATAGATTATAATTTCGACGAATTCAACAAGATCATTAACGACAAGCATTTCAAAAAAATGTTTGGTCAAATAGAGGGTGAAAAACTCGTTAAAGTACCGAAAGGATATGCAGATGACAACCCTGCTATTGAATACCTGAAACTGAAAAGCTTTACCGTAGGGTGCAAAATTTCCGATACCGACCTCACCAAAAAAGGAATAGACAAAAAAGTAGTAGATGCCTTCACTACGATGAAACCTTTTGTCGATTTCCTGAATAGGTCAGTAGAGTAGTGATGCAGTTGATAGGTCACTTCGTGGTGCATAAGTTGTTAGTAACATCAAGGCACTATTTTATTTTTTGCCTATTATTTTTTACTTTTCAAAGCATACCACTTACCTTTGCCAAAAATTTCACAGACCTAATTAGTAATTTAATTCATACTTATGCCAAACGTTGGTAAAATCAAACAGATTATCGGACCGGTTGTTGACGTATATTTTGGTGGCGATAACAAGCTGCCCGAAATATTCAGCGCATTAGAGCTGAAACGCGAAAACGGTGACAAATTAGTACTTGAAGTGCAGCAGCACTTAGGCGAAGACAGCGTTCGTGCTGTAGCCATGGATGGTACTGAAGGTCTTGTTCGTGGTACAGATGTAATAGACACTGGCAAGCCTATAGCTATGCCAATAGGTGACCAAATCAATGGCCGTCTGTTTAATGTAACTGGTGATGCTATCGATGGTCTTGCAGCTCCTGATAAAACTAACGGTCGTCCAATACACGCCAAGCCACCATTGTTCGAGAACCTGAGTACAGCTTCTGAAATACTATTTACTGGTATCAAAGTTATCGACCTTATCGAGCCTTATGCAAAAGGTGGCAAAATTGGTTTGTTTGGTGGTGCTGGTGTAGGTAAAACCGTATTGATTCAAGAATTGATCAACAATATCGCTAAGGCTTATGCTGGTTTGTCAGTGTTTGCGGGTGTGGGTGAGCGTACACGTGAGGGTAATGACCTGATGCGCGAAATGATCGAAGCAGGTATCGTTAAATATGGCGACAAATTCTTACATAGCATGGAAGAAGGTGGATGGGATTTGAGCGCTGTAGATATGAATGAACTGAAAGACAGTAAGGCTACATTCGTGTTCGGACAGATGAACGAACCTCCAGGAGCTCGTGCTCGTGTTGCCCTTTCTGGTCTTACTATCGCTGAGTATTTCCGCGATGGAGACGGTACTGGAAAAGGAAAAGACATCCTGTTCTTCGTTGACAATATCTTCCGTTTCACTCAGGCAGGTTCTGAGGTATCGGCTCTCCTAGGTCGTATGCCATCTGCGGTGGGTTATCAGCCTACATTGGCTACCGAAATGGGTCTGATGCAAGAGCGTATCACCTCTACCAAAAACGGTTCTATTACTTCAGTACAGGCGGTTTACGTACCTGCAGATGACCTTACCGATCCGGCTCCGGCTACTACCTTTGCCCACTTGGATGCCACTACCGTATTGGATCGTAAAATCGCTGACCTTGGTATCTATCCAGCGGTTAACCCACTCGAGTCTACTTCTCGTATACTCACTCCACTTATCGTAGGTGATGCACACTACAACTGTGCCAACCGTGTTAAGTTGATATTACAGCGCTACAAAGAGCTGCAGGATATCATCGCTATCTTGGGTATGGATGAGTTGAGCGAAGAAGATAAAATGACTGTTGCTCGTGCTCGTAAAGTTCAGCGTTTCTTGTCACAGCCTTTCCATGTGGCTGAGGCGTTCACTGGTCTTAAAGGTGTGTTGGTACCAATCGAAGAAACTATCCGTGGTTTTAATATGATTATGGATGGAGAGGTAGATGGTTACCCAGAGGCAGCTTTCAACCTGGTAGGTAGCATCGACGATGCTATTGCAAAAGGTAAAAAGCTGATGGAGCAAGCTAAAAACTAATGTGAAAATGTGGCAGTGCACTGAAGTATAACGCTTTATAATCTGAACCATCTCATTTAGCACATTTTATTTTATCAAAATATTACAATCACAAAATGGACTTAGAAATATTAACACCAGAACATAAAGTATACAGTGGTAAAGTATATGGTATACAATTGCCTGGTACTACTGGTTCGTTCGAGGTATTTGAAAAACACGCCCCGCTGATAGCTGCTCTTGGTAAGGGTAAAATGAAGGTAATTATAGATAAGGCGATGACCAATACTGAAACCTATGAAATTTCATCAGGTTTTGTAGAGGTACTCAATGGTGCTGTTAGCGTACTGATAGAAGACGCTACTGCTGTAGATTAATTAAGGGAAATTGACATAATTGGAAGGCGAATGCTGGTTTATCTAGCATTCGCCTTTTGTTTTATGATGTTGAGTTTTACAGCTATATTCAATCAAAAAGTGTTTGTGAAAACACTAGAATACACGTCATCAATCAGCTAACTTTGCTACATGGCAAAATTGCAAAGCATACCTAAAGAAGACAATTACTTACACAAAGGGTTAAGAAAACAACTCGTACAAACCCTGAGAAACAAAGGCATAAAAGATGAAAAAGTACTCACTGCCATAGACAACATACCCCGCCATTTTTTTCTGGATCCCGCCTTCGAGCGACTGGCTTATGAAGACAGAGCATTCCCTATTGTAGCCAGCCAAACAATTTCGCACCCCTACACCGTTGCCTATCAAACCCAGCTACTAGAGATACAAAAGTACGATAAAGTGCTGGAAATAGGCACAGGCAGTGCCTATCAGGCATGTGTATTGGCCGAGATGGGTATCACATTATACACCATCGAAAGGCAGCGGGAATTGTATGATTACATCACTGATTTCTTTTTTATAAAAAAGTATCTGAACATCAAGCGATTTTATGGCGATGGTTTCGAAGGACTACCGTCTTTTGGTCCGTTCGACAAGATCCTAATCACCTGTGGTGCTCCCTTCATACCACCAAAACTACTAGATCAATTAAAGCTCGGTGGCACTATGGTAATACCGATAGGGGATGATGGC
>CAMDNC010000159.1 GCA_945902755.1 Flavipsychrobacter stenotrophus | reverse complement strand
TTTACCATTTCTGCAATGATATCTCTGGCACCCTGCAGGGCATCTTCGGGGGTTTTTACATTTTCTGTTACATACCCAGCCGCTGCTAGCATAGGGCTGGTATTATCTTGAGCTAGTATGGTAAGAGCCAAAGGTTCCAATCCGTTTTCGCGAGCTGTTTGAGCTTTAGTTTTACGTTTGGGTTTGTATGGCAGGTAAAGATCTTCGAGTTCGGCTATAGTGGCTGCATTGTTAATTTTGGCTTGTAGGGTATCGGTCATCTTACCCTGTTCGGTTATCGTTTTTTCGATAAAAGCTTTTCTATCGGCGTATTCTTGCTGTCGGGTAGCTTCGTCTTGTATTTGCTGAATTTGCACTTCATCCAATGCACCTGTTTTATCTTTTCTGTAACGAGCTATAAAGGGTATTGTAGCACCCTCTGCCAGGAGTTGCAATACGGCTGTTACGTCAATGGTTCGGAGGTTGAGGACGGCTGCTACACTGTGTGCGTAATCTATCATTCTATGCTATTTTTTGGGAGTGCGAATGTAAGGAAGGATATCAAATTAAAGTACCCTAATAAAAACAAGATAGCTGATGACACCTGTACTTAAATAAAAGCACAACATATCATCAGCTAGAAAGAATTGAAAAATGCTATTGCATTCTTAAACCGTTGTTTTTTTCAACATTCCTATTTTAGATGAAACTACATCACCTAAACTAATGAAGAAACCTAAAACCATGACGACGATACCTATCCATAACACGTTAATATATGGAAATACCAATGCTTTGAGAACGATAAAGTCATCCATAGGATTTGTTTGTCGAACTTGAATGTCGATAGAAGCAGAATCTTTAGAATGTACATTTAGTGCACCAAAACGAGCATAAAGCCCCATAGAAAGCACAGTATCATCTACCTGCATTATGTATTGCTTATCTCTAAGTATGTAAATAGGGCTAATTTCCTGTTTTATACCCTGCATATTGTGCACAGTTAGTTTAGCCTTTACCGCAAGGTCGCCATCTTTGGCTACATACCGTTTGTCATTTATTTCATTGCTAAAACCATTAAATACCATAAAACCATTTGCTAGATAGATTGAATCGCCTGGCTTGCTTACTATATGACTTCTGTAGGTACTGGTATCTGTTTTACTTTTATCTGTAGCGCTATTGATGTAGGTGAATATATCTCGATCCCAATAATGTTTGGTAGATGGATTGGCGCTTAAACCTTGCTCCCCTTTGGGATTGATGAAAGCATCGGGATATAAGACAAACCGCTCCAGTGTTTTTTTAGTAACACTGTCCTTGCGTTCAAAAACCACTCTGTAATAAATTCTTTTGTCTTTGCTATTCACCTCGCTATCGCCAATGTAAGTAGCAAAATAGTTGCCCATAGCTACGGGTATACCTCTGAACATGATAACGTTTTCCATGTTCTCTTTTATTGTTTCCTGATCGGTATTTTTCTTAAAGTTGAACGGAACACCCGTAGTATTGAGGGAAATAGCATGTTTATTGTAAGATGACAACAAAATGCCTAACAACACAGTAGCAAAACCCAAGTGACCAACAGATGGACCGAGCTTTTTGAATTTAGATTTTTGGATAGCTACACCATAAAATATGGTTGCAACTATGCCATAACAAGCTGAAAATAACATGATTACATATTGCCAAGCAGTAATATCTTGACCCCAAGCAATAAGACCTGTCATCACTCCAGCCACAGCAGCGGTTCCACCCAGTTTTGCTGCCAATGATTTACCTTCAGTATGCTTGTACTTCATGAACAATACCATTGCCGAAAGCATACCAATTATAATAGCCACCCATACCTGAATATTATTGTAGTGAGACATGACATCGGTAGGCGGGGCAAACTCTTTGCCAGTAATCCATTTGGCAAATGGAGACCAAACAGGAATGGAAGTGGTAACAGAAATTTGAACAGATGCTAAAAACAATACTACTGCGCCGATAAACATCCAAAACTCGCGGGATAATGTTTCTTCTTCCGTTTTGATACGGGGGAGGCTTTTCCACTTCCACCCCATTGCCACAATACTTATCAGTAATAAGAATGCTATAACGGCAACCAAATGATAAGTAAGTGCAGCACCATCGCCGGTAAATGCATGTACTGATGTTTTGCCCAATATACCAGTACGGGTAAGGAACGTTGAGTACCAAACTAAAAGGTGAGTAAGCAGCAGCAAAACAGAAGTGAGAATAAATGCACGTTTAGTGCTACGGTATATAAGCAATGTATGCAGCCCTGCTACCAAGGTAAGCCATGGCACTAGCGATGCATTTTCTACTGGGTCCCAAGCCCAATAGCCGCCAAAATTGAGGGATTCGTATGCCCATGCACCACCCATCATGATACCAGTGCCTAATATGGCCCCGCATGCCAACGACCATGCCAATGTGGGTTTTATAAAACTAAGGTAGTCGCCTTTCCACAATGCAGCAATACAATAGGCAAAAGGAATAAGCGTAAGTGCAAACCCCAAAAAGAGGATAGGTGGATGTATAACCATCCAGTAGTTTTGCAATAGTATATTGAGGCCATTACCATCTTTTAATAATTCCAGATAATTAGGCATGGCAAAGATGGGTGCGTTTTGCATTGCATTTCGCAGGAGCATGAAGGGTGTTGTACCTATCTTTATATCCGGTCCCAGGTATATGCCTAGTATCATGGTGGTGAGAATTACCTGTACCAAGCCAATGATAGCCATGGTACGGGTTTCCAATTGTTTTGCAGTCTTCATCACAACCAGCCCTAATACAGCATGCCAAAACGTCCAAAGCATAAAACTACCTTGCTGCCCTTCCCAAAAGCAAGAAAGTAAATATTCGGAGGGCATATCATACGATGAGTGCTCATAAGCATACTGGTACTCAAAAAGGTGATTGGTTATAATATAAAAAAGAGCGATAAAAATGGCGATTATGGCTGTAGTATGTATCCCAAAACCTATACGACCTAAAACTCGCCAAGTTTTTTCATCTACTAGGCCTTCGGTCTTAACTGCGCGTAAGTAGCTGAAAGTACTGAACAATGCAGCCACTAAAGAAACTATAACAAAAAAATGACCCAGTTGCCCGGGCCACAAATGTTCACCTATGAATTGCGTATTAGCCATAACAAATAAAGAAAAATTGTAAACACATTAAATCAAACACCACAATAGCACTCATCAACCGTTATTTCCTACTGCCACCATGTCTTTTTTGTATTTAGACGGGCACTTCATCTGTATTTTAGAACAATGGAAAGTATCACCATCCATATACCCCATCATTACAATTTGCTCAGATTTTTCTATGTCTCTGGGCTTTTCGCCATTAAAAATTACTTTGTTTTTACTACCCGATTTGTCCTTGGCAAAAAAAGTGAAGTGATTGGCATCAACTTTAGGGTCGTAATGCATGCCCTGCGCTGTATCTAACGTGCCAATGATATAATAACTTTTTTTAGGTTCTTTAGCCGCAGATGCGAAGGTTTCGTAAGAACTAAAATCACCAAATACACTTATCAGAACAGCAATTGAAGCCATAATGAGTATCAGCAATACTATTTGTGTTTTCTTCATATAAATAGCAATAATTCTCTATGTAATTTACTCGAACTAAAGATAACAGAGCGCCAAAAAAAATCTGAAACAAAGTTAAGGCATTAACAAGTTATAAGGGCTATTGAGGTATTATTTGATGTCAGTAAATTGTCTTTTTGCAAAACATTATGTTTTCGTGGTTGAACATATAGAGTCAAACACAATGAACTACATATAAAACGTGAATGGATAAGACTGAAAATAAAAAGTCGAAAATCATAGATATTATAAAATGCAACAACACAGCTACAAATGCTCAAGTAGTCATTTTTTGTATTGTTTCACTATTCCTTTCATCTCGTTTAGTTTCATCAAGGCTTCTACCGGTGTGAGGGTATTGATATCAGTATCATCCAATAATTGTTGTATGCGACGAATATCCTCTGTTACTCCATCAAAAATATTCAACTGGTAGTTTGGAGCAGGTTTTATATTTTTTACCTTTTGCTGCATAGAGCTTGAGCCAGTATCAGCATGTTTTTCTTCGAGCTGTGCCAAAATTTCATTAGCTCTATCAAGCAACTTGGGAGGCATACCAGCCATTCTTGCTACCTGTATGCCAAAACTATGTCTGCTGCCACCCGGCGCCAATTTCCTCAAAAAAATGACTTTATTTCCAGTTTCTTTATGCGTAATGTGGTAATTACGCACTCGTTCAAGTTGTTTTTCCAGTTCATTCAGTTCGTGATAGTGCGTTGCAAAAAGGGTTTTTGGTCTATTGGGACTATTGTGCAGATGTTCTACTATACTCCAAGCTAAAGATATACCATCATAGGTGCTTGTTCCTCTCCCAATCTCATCAAGGAGTACCAAACTTCGCTCGCTAAGGTTGTTTATAATACTAGCAGTTTCATTCATCTCCACCATAAAAGTACTCTCACCACCGCTCAAGTTGTCAGAGGCCCCTACACGGGTGAAAATCTTATCAGTGAGCCCTATAGTAGCAGAGGAAGCAGGAACAAAACTACCCATATGTGCCATGAGAGTGATAATAGCAGTTTGTCGTAACAATGCACTCTTACCACTCATATTGGGCCCGGTAAGTATAATTGCTTGTTGTTCTGTTTTATCTAGCCTGATATCATTCGCAATATAGCTTTCGCCAGGTGGCAGCTGCTGTTCTATTACTGGATGTCTGCCGTCTTTTATGTCAATCAAACTTTCGGTCACAAGCAAAGGCTTGCGATAATGATATTGCTGCGCGTTGTTTGCAAAGCACAATAAACAGTCGAGCTGGGCGGTTATTTGAGCATTATTCTGTATAGGAGCTATGTAGGGTTCTATTGCAGCAAGCAATTGCTGGTAGATATCTATTTCAATTGCAAGGATTCTGTCTTCGGCCCCAAGAATTTTCTCTTCATATTCTTTCAACTCAGGAGTTATGTACCTTTCAGCGTTTGCCAGTGTTTGTTTTCGTATCCAGTCGGTTGGCACCTTGTCTTTGTGAGTATGAGTCACTTCTAAGTAATAACCAAAAACATTATTGTAAGAAATTTTCAACGATGAAATACCCGTACGCTGCGACTCTTGTTGCTGAATCTGTAATAAATAGTCTTTTCCACTGCGTGATATAGTTCTCAGTTGGTCAAGCTCTTCGGAAATATTAGCTTTTATCATACCACCTTTTGCTACCTGAGCAGGAGCATCTTCCGATATAGTATCTATAATTCTTTGGCGTATTTCTTCGAGTGGTTGCATCGGCAGTGCCATTTGCTGCAATGACGTTTCATTGTCAGCTAAGCATAATTCACGTATTTGCTGCATACAAAATATGCTCTTTGCCAGTTGCAGAACTTCGCGTGGATTAGCTTTTTTTAGTGGTATTTTACCTACTAGCCGTTCTACATCTCCTGTTTGCTTTATTAGAGCAGTAATTGCTTGCGTTAAATCTTGTGATACTATAAAGTGACTGACAAGATTTAATCGCTGCTCTATTTTGTTCATATCGTATAGTGGAAAGATCATCCACCGTTTCATGAGTCTGGCCCCCATCGGCGTATGGGTGTGGTCTATAGCTTGTAGCAAATTGGTGCCTTGTTCATAACTACTGTGTATAAGTTCCAGATTTCTAATTGTAAATCTGTCCATCCACAAGAAGTCAGTAGCTGTTATTCGCTGTAAGGTATTAAGGTGTTGTAGATTGGCGTGCTCAGTGTCTTTTAAATAATGTAATGCAACACCACAAGCTACTGTTGCTGCTTTTAGCTCTTCTAACCCAAAACCTTTCAATGATTGTGTTTGAAAGTGATTTATCAAAAGGTCGTAAGTATATTGCTCTCTGAATACCCACTCATCGAGCTGAAAAGTGTAAACTCTAGTATCAAACTGCTCTTTAAACCGTTTTATTTGGGATTTAGATAATATTACTTCCGACGGCTGAAAGCTCTGCATGAGCTTATCCATGTACTCAGTGTTGCCTTCAGCAGCGTAAAACTCACCAGTTGTTATGTCTAAAAATGCTATACCACACACAGGGTCTGCAAGATGTAGCACAGCTAGAAAGTTATTGGTTCTGTTTTCTAATAGTTTATCGCTCGTAGCCACACCGGGTGTTACCAGTTCAGTTACACCTCGCTTTACTATCCCTTTAGTGAGCTTAGGATCTTCAAGCTGGTCACATATTGCAACTCTGTATCCTGCTTTTACCAGCTTGTGTAGGTATGTTTCGAGAGAATGATGTGGAAAGCCTGCTAATTCTACAGCCGAGGCAGAACCGTTTGAACGTTTTGTAAGTGTTATGCCCAACACTCTTGATGCTATTTGGGCATCTTCTCCAAATGTCTCATAAAAGTCACCGACCCTGAACAATAATATTGCGTCCGGATATTTTGATTTTATATCCTTGTGCTGCTTCATTAGGGGCGTTTCCGCTGCATCTTTTTTTGCCACATCGCAAATTTAACTCCTTACCACCGCAATAAAGCATCATGAATCGTCTATGTTGGGTATATGTGGATAAATACATAACGCGAGTCTGTAACCCTAGAAAAAACGAAATCCAAGATGCGATTTACTTTCGGGTATCGCCATAAAAACAGTGTCGACATCGAGGTTCATACACATTTTTTTCTCCCAATAGCACTTGTTCTTCTTTTTCCGAAAGTCGATAAGAATAATTCGCAAGATTGCCACATCGCACACAGATTGCGTGCAACTTGGTTATGTATTCAGCCCTAGCAAGTATTGCAGGCATAGGCCCGAAGGGTTTACCAGTAAAATCCATATCCAATCCTGCAACTATTACCCTTGTGCCTCTCAATGCAAGACTTTCTGCTACTTCTACTATACCGGCATCAAAAAACTGTGCCTCATCTATACCAACTACATCTACACCCGATGCCATTAGTAAGATGTTGAATGGGTTATCTACGGGGGTTGATATCACTCTAGATTCATCATGTGAAACAATATCTTCAGGATGGTAACGAGTATCTACAGCAGGCTTAAATATTTCAACACTAAGACCTGCTATCTGCACCCGCTTTAGCCTTCGTATGAGTTCTTCTGTCTTTCCAGAAAACATACTGCCCGCTATTACTTCTATCCAACCTCTTTTTCCACCTATATATGGCTCTATGAACATAATGTTATGAGTATTGCTTTCAAAAGTAAAAAAACATTACCCAAAAGCATAGTAACTTGACATATTTTGGTGGATAAAAAAAAGGGGAAAGAGGATATACAAAAAAATAAAAAACTGGGAAAAAGGCACGACACAAACTTAATAAAAAAAGCAGAAACAACATATAGTATGTGTTTCTGCCTTGTAGCACGTACGGGAATTACTCCCAACAATGTTGGTCATGATGTAATATTGATTATCAGTTACTTATGAGTGTTGTATTTGTAGGATAACTAAGGTTTTTCGGGATTTCCTGTCCAAGTTTTGTCCAACAATTTTATTACCAGTTCTCCCCTACTTGCCAGTGATTTGTGTAGGCTCACATTTTCTTTCATTACCTCTATCAGCGTGCTTTCCAGCGATTTTGTGGGGGCTTTTGCGTTGTAGGTGGTTGATGGCTCAGTGACTATGTTTTGAGGCGTATTTTGTACACTATTTTCAGTGTATGGGTGTTTTTGTATCC
>CAMDNC010000158.1 GCA_945902755.1 Flavipsychrobacter stenotrophus | reverse complement strand
TAGTGCAGAGTGGCGAAAACTTTGATGCAGTGGCGGAGGTGTATGGCAGTGCTTGCTCTACTGCCACACGCATAGGCACGTGCACCAATGCTGCGGGCGTGGGGTTACCCGAAACGGTGACGCTCACTACACTTACTGCCGGTAGTACTTACTACATAAGGGTGTACGATTATCGCGAGAATGCTCATACATCATCGCCAGGTGGTGCTACGTTTTCTATATGCGTGCATACTCCATGCGCTCCTCAGCCAGTTGCAAATTTTATGGCATCGCAAACCACAGGTCTTTGTCCTTTTTACGTCAATTTTTTTGATATGTCGGCTACTACTGGTGCTGTATCCCGACTGTGGACAATATACAACGGAGGCGTTGCGCCCATTACTACCGCAGTACTCAATCCGACCGGCATTTTGTACAATGTATTTGGGTCATACATGGTGAAGCTAACTGTAACAGATGCCTGTGGCAGCGATACAAAGTATATTCCCGGCTATATAAATGTAATAGGTGGCCCCTGTGCGGTAGGTGTAGAAGATGCACAGTTGCAGCCTCAGTTTGAAGTATATCCCAACCCTACTGCGGGCAGTTTTGTGGTCAGCAGCACCACAGCTATCAGCAGCATTGTCGTTACCAATATGGTAGGGCAGCAGATAGCCTGTCAGGCACAGCAGCTCAATGCTGGCAAAATATTTGAGTTCAGCCTTGCCGCTCAGCCAGCAGGTGTGTACTTTTTGACTATACACACACAGGCGGGTATATTGAAGCGCAAAATTGTGAGGGAATAGTACCTATTTACCCATAGTCTATACGTATCTGAACATCAGAATACGTTTGGGGTATTATCTGTAATTTTGTGTCCTCAATACATACAATGAAATCATTTAATGTACCGGTGCAATACCGCAGTCCGCTGATAAGTGCTATAAAGAATAAGAGAAAGGCAGACGACAAAATGAAGCGCGATTTTACACCCAGTATCCTTTCGGTGGGGTCGCTTCAGGTGATATTGGCAAGGCATTTCGGGTTTTGTTATGGGGTAGAGAACGCTATTGAAATAGCATTCAGGGCAGTAGAAGAGAATCCCGGAAAGCGTGTTTTTCTTCTTAGTGAAATGATACATAATCCGGGTGTGAATGCTGACCTTGTGGGGCTAGGTGTGCGGTTTATAATGGATACCAAGGGTAATATGCTCATGGACTGGGATGACCTCACTGCTGATGATGTGGTAATAATACCCGCTTTTGGCACCACACTGGAGCTGGAGGCGCAGCTACGCAGCAAGGGTATAGACCCCACTCATTACGAAACCACCTGCCCATTTGTAGAAAAGGTATGGAACCGTGCCGAAAAAATAGGTAATGACGGCTACACTATAGTAGTACATGGTAAGCCTGGACATGAAGAAACAAGGGCTACCTTTTCGCACAGCAAGGCTAACACACCTACAGTGGTAGTTAAGGATATGGACCAAACCATATTGCTGGGCAAGTATATGACAGGGCAACTGACGCCCGATGGGTTTTATAGCGACTTTAAAGGACAATATTCAGAAGGATTTGATGTGCAGAAAGATATGCAACGTATAGGAGTGGTCAACCAGACCACCATGCTGGCAAGCGAAACCCAAGCAATAGCCGACTATCTGAAGCAGCAGATATTGGAGCAACACAATGTGCCGGCAGGTGAATCGGCTACCCGATTTGCAGATACCCGCGATACCCTTTGCTATGCCACTAACGACAACCAAGGTGCAGTGCAGGGCATGCTGGAGCAAGAAGCTGATTTGGCCCTAGTGATAGGGGGCTACAACAGTTCCAATACATCTCACCTAGCAGAGTTATGTGCCCAGAAGTTGCCTACTTATTATATCAATAACGAAGATTGTCTGGTATCTGCAAACGAGATCAGGCACTTTGACGAGCATACGCATACCGAGCTCACTACTACTGGTTATATGCCCGCTACCCATCCGCTCAGGGTCATGATAACCTCTGGTGCTTCTTGCCCTGATGCGCTGGTGGAGCGGGTTGTTCATCGTCTTGCTGCTATTACAGGCAATGATCATGCCCTGCCATCAGTATTGGCGCTGTGGCAGTAATGGTAGTATATTATTGGCGTGCTGTGCGATAATACTTATATACAATAGTGTTATTGTTGCCGAGCACAGGGTCAGTTGTCATGGAGCTATCTGTGCGCACTATGTCGGTGCTGTACTCGGTAAGTGTATAAGGTTTGCCATTGGCATAGTCTATACACAGCCACTTGTTAGTGCTGGTTTTGTCGTAGCGGTGTATTATTTTTTGCACGGGCAGGGGTTGTAGTTTGCCAGTTGCATCTTTGTAGGTATGGGTGTGGTCGGTATAGGTTTTTATCACCGACACGTATCGCAGCAGTTGGTAGTTGCTTAGTGTGTCGGGCAGTAGTGCATTGTGGCTGCCATTGTTATATTCCAGTTTCAGCGTGGTGTCGGCTATGGTTTTGGTGCCAGCAAAGCAGAAGTCGGGCAGCAGTACTGTTTTGCGGGTGTCAGGTGGTATGGGCTGCCTTCCAAACACATCCATTGGGTCGTCTATCACATAGTTGAACACAGGAACCCGCTCTTTTTCCTTCTCCTTTTTTTTGCCTTTTTGTGCAGCTGCTGGCAAGCTAAGCACCATTATGGCTACAGCTAGTGTTGATTTCAGGTTAGTCATATCGGTACAGTTGGTGCTTTTCTATTAGGTTTATCAGTAGTTGCGGATACTTGGGGTTGGTGGCGTATCCCGCTTTTTTCAGCCCCTTTGCCCAGCCTTTGTAGTCGTCTCTGTCCAGCTCAAAAAGACCACTGTATCGTTTGTTTTTCAGAAAAGCCGAGTGGTCATGAAACGATGCCTCAGCATGTCTGTATCGTCTGAAGCATTCGTTGGGTTTGTCGTCATCTATATGGTACGTTCTGCCATTCCAGTCTTTGGTGCATTTAATTCCAAAGTGGTTATTCGCTCGGCGTGCCAGCTCGCTATTGCCATTGCCCGATTCCAGTATGCCCTGTGCCAGTGTTATGCTGGCTGGTATACCATGTTGTTTCATTTCCTTACGGGCTATTTTTTTGTATGTGGCTATGTAGTCTTCGGTAGTTATTTTATTGCGTGCTGCTTTCTGCTGCCGATGCAACTTGCGGTGGCACGACGAAAACATGATAAGTGCCAGCAGACAAAAAACATAAAAAGGACGCATACGGCTAAGCAAGGATGATAGCTCACGAAAATAAGCAAAACTACTATAGTGTGCGTTACTGTCACGATTTTTAGATTTCGCCAATAAATTTCCAATATTCTTGTCATAATATCCCTAACTTAGCATTATTATGACAATGCGTGCTAATTATACTGGAGTTGGGAAGGATACTATTGTCATGTATGTTGACATGAACAGCTATTTTGCTAGTTGTGAGCAGCAACGCCACCCTCACCTGCGGGGTAAACCAGTGGGGGTAGTGGCTTACGATAGTCCCAATGCAGCCGTTATAGCGGCATCTGGCGAGGCCAAAAAATTTGGAATAAAAACCGGTATGCGGCTTACCGACTGCCGCTTGTTGTGCCCCCACATCATAGCTGTGCCTACACACCCTACATGGTACAGGCAGGTACATGTAGATGTTATAGCCATACTGCGCAGCTACTGTGATGATGTGGTGGTGAAAAGTATAGACGAGGCTGCCGCCAACTTTACGTCTTACAGGTTGGTATACAAAGACATCCCAGAGGTGGCTCGGCAGATAAAGGCAGACATTCGCCGTAAGTACGACTACCTTACCTGCTCTATAGGCATAGCCCCTAACAGTTTTCTGGCTAAGCTGGGTACAGAGCTGCAAAAGCCCGATGGGCTGATAGTCATTACCCCCGAAAACATAGACAGCTATCTGGCCACCCTACAACTTACCGACCTGCCCGGCATAGCCGACCGTAGCGAGCGACGGCTACAGCTTATAGGTATACGCAGCCCATTGCAGATGCGGCACTCGTCGCCTGCATTGCTGCGCAAGGCATTTGGTGGCGTTGTGGGCGAGTACTGGTATCGTAGGCTCAACTTTGGCGAGGTAGACCTCTACAGTACAGACAGTACCAAGATGATGAGTGCCACCCGCTCCCTCAGCCGACCACAGCGGGAGAACCGACAGGCTATGGAGTCTATGCTGATAGCATTGGCTACACGATTGGAGCAGCGAATGGTAAAGGCGAATGTATTCTGCAAGTATGTATCATTTTATATCCGCAACCACGATCACACTAATTGGGATACAGCCA
Source organism: Flavipsychrobacter stenotrophus (assembly GCA_945902755.1). Classification (GTDB taxonomy): domain Bacteria; phylum Bacteroidota; class Bacteroidia; order Chitinophagales; family Chitinophagaceae; genus Nemorincola; species Nemorincola stenotropha_A. The sequence goes on along the minus strand of CAMDNC010000158.1, from coordinate 3,583 downwards.
TAAAGCTGGCAGATCCTGTGCAAGATGCAATGGAGCTGTGTAGCTACATACGCCAGCATGTGACAGCCTTTGAGCAGTCGAGGGGCATACCTACACTGTTCACGCAGCAGGTGCGCAGTATGGGGGTGACGGTGGGCAGCTTTGTAGACGGCAAGGTGTTGCAGTACAGCCTCTTCGACAATCGGCTAAAAAAAGACCTGCTCCGCAAAACTATGTACAACATCAAAGACAAGTATGGTAAAAACACAGTGCGCAAAGGCAGCGAACTTTTTATACCAGACATCATGAAAGATGCCATTGGTTTTGGATCGGTAAAGGATATGCTAGTAGAAGGTGGTGTTATAAAAAATAAATATCTCTTGGAAGAAGATGAATAAAGAACAGAGCGTTTAATTTTTTTTAGTGACTAATGTAAAAAGCCTACAACATGATAAACCAACAAGCCGGTAACCGATTTGATAAGGGTAGGGGAGCGCAATACAACCCTAAAAACAGATTTCTGAAGGGCGAATATGTGCAGGAGCATACCGAAAGTATAGATGACTGGGAGCAAGAGAAACGCACCACCGAGTATATATATGATGATAGCAAAACCATTGTGAATAAAGTGACCAGCCCCGATGTGGGTATGCTCTATTCTGCCAACCCCTATCAGGGTTGCGAGCATGGCTGTATCTACTGTTATGCCCGCAACAGTCACGAGTACTGGGGGTATAGTGCTGGTATCGACTTTGAGAGCCGCATAGTAGTGAAGCGCAATGCACCAGCTTTGCTGCGCAAGTTTTTTGACAACAAAAACTGGGAACCCGCACCTATATCGTTCAGTGGCAATACCGACTGCTACCAGCCCATAGAGCGCAAGATGAAAATAACCCGTGCCTTGCTGGAGATATGTCTCGAATACCGCAATCCGGTAGGTATCATTACCAAAAACGCATTGGTGCTGCGCGATATGGATATTCTAAAGCAACTGGCTGCGCTCAATTTGGTGCGGGTATTTATTTCAGTAACCTCGCTCGATGAAGATTTGCGGCAGCTAATGGAGCCCCGCACAGCATCTTATCGTTCTCGACTCAGTGTGCTGCGGAGGCTGTCGGAAGCAGGTATTCCGGTAGGCATCATGAATGCGCCCCTCATACCTGGGCTCAACGATATGCACATGCACGATGTGCTGAAGGCTGCTAGTGAGGCTGGGGCAAAGTGGGCTGGGTATACAGTAGTAAGGCTAAACGGGGCTATTGGCGATATATTCAAGGATTGGCTGTTCAAGGCATTTCCCGATAGGGCTGATAAAGTATGGAATCAAATATGTGCATGTCATGGAGGGAATGTAAACGATAGCCGCTGGGGAAACAGGATGGTAGGCGATGGCACTTTTGCGCAGCTCATAAAAGATCAGTTCAAACTGTATTGCCGTAAATACCACCTCAACGAAAGCAAAATGGAAATGGATACATCGCACTTCCGACGATTAATTAATCGCCAGTTGTCATTGTTTTAACCGGATTGTGAGTGTACTTAAAAAATTTCCATGTAGCAGTGTTCTCCCTGTGCAAAATCAAGGTTATGCAGCAGCAATAATGTACTTCTTTTCTGCATCGGCAGCATACGCCAAACAAGCAAGAATATCATTTTTTGTCAACTCCGGAAAGTCTTCAATTATATCATCATGACTCATGCCAGCAGCCAGATATCCCAATACATCTAATACAGTGATTCGCATGCCTCTTACGCATGCTTTGCCGCTTCTTTTTCCCGACTCTATCGTTATATATGCCCTATAATCTGTCATTAGACACTATTTGTACACAAAGTTAAACAATTGGCTTATATCGTCAGTTGTCATTGTTTTAAAACCGGGTGTAGACGTGCTTATTTTCATCTGTGTCTGTATTTTTGTGGGTTCACAGCTCCATATTGCGTTTATGCAACACAAAAAATCTGATCTCCTCATTGCTGCTAAGCAAGCAGACGTACTTACCAAAAAGCAAAAAGAGTTCAACAAGCTGGTGAAAAAAATAGAAGAGAAAAGGGTATATCTAAATAAGTTTTCTCGCGATTTAGATGATTGTTTGGATTACTACAGCAAAGAAGTTTTTCCGCTAGAACAGCAATTTTTACAGCTCCGTATCACTTGCCTTAAGTTGGTGTTTCCGTTTTACAGCAATAAAAAAACGCTCCCCAAAAAAGATATAAAAATATTGGGTGAGGTACTTACAGGATGGTTGAGCGATATCATGGCACTCAACCGCAAAGAGCCTGATGAAGAAATGATAAAAATCATCGAAGCAGTAAGTGGTGAAAATTATCACGAGATGAAGCGCGAACAGTTTATGGAGATGAAGGAAGATATGGAGGATATGTTCAGTGATATGGGGCTGGATATAGACCTCAGCGATATGGACGAAAATATGAGCGAAGAAGAGGTGGCTAGGCGAATGAAAGAACTGCAAGATGAAATGAAGCAAAGGAGAGAGGAAAAGGAAGCTAAAAAGGCAAATAGACCCAAAACAAAAAAGCAACTAGAAAAAGAAGAAAAAGAGAAACAAATAGAAGAAGCCCGCAGCAAAAGTATAGGTACTATATACAAGCAGTTGGCAAAAACCTTTCATCCCGACCTGGAAAAAGACGAAACTCTTCGGCTGCAAAAAGAAGAGCTGATGAAGCAGCTTACGGTGGCTTACGAAAGCAAAGACCTGCATACCTTGCTGCGACTAGAGCTGCAATGGGTGCAGCAAGAGGAAGATAACCTTGCCAAACTTACCGATGATAAACTGGGTATATACAACACCCTGCTGAAAGAACAATTACAGGAACTAGATAAAAAAATAGAGGCAGTAGCAATGCACCCGCGCTATGCACCTATGAGCCGCCTGGCTCCAGACCCTATAATGCTCAATAGCAGAGTGCTGATAAGAGAAGCTTACAACTTGAAAGATTTAATTGCTGAACTGAAGCAGGATGCGGCTAAACTACAAAGCAATACGGCGTTGGCACATGTCTTGAAAATAGTTAACTACTTCAAGGCTAATGCTTATAGGGGTGATGACGATGACTTGTTGCGTGCATTGGCCGATGCTTTCAAGTAATAGTCGTTCAGAGAACTTCTTTTTTTCTTGTTGGGCCTGTCTGCAGTATGGCAAACAGCCTGCCTTTTAATGATTTCACCTTACCTTTGTAAAAACCGAAAATCGGAAATTATGGCAGATATACTGCAAAATATGCACAAGGTAGATGTGGCCGAGGAAAGACAAGGAGAAGCCTATGCTCCTTTTGCCGAAGACCCCAATCAGTTTTCCAAAAAATTCTATATAGAAAGTTATGGTTGCCAGATGAACTTCAGCGATAGCGAGATAGTAGCCTCAATTTTGCACGACGAAGGTTTTGGGGCTACCCGAAATTTTGAAGAAGCAGACCTGGTATTGCTCAATACCTGCTCCATACGCGAGAAAGCAGAGCAAACTGTGCGGCACAGATTACAAACCTTTCGTAAGATAAAAGACAACAACCCAGGCATGCTGATAGGTGTGCTAGGCTGTATGGCAGAAAGACTGAAAGCCAAGTTTCTGGAAGAAGAAAAACT
>CAMDNC010000157.1 GCA_945902755.1 Flavipsychrobacter stenotrophus | reverse complement strand
TTCTTTTTCATATTCATACCCAATGGATATAAATAATCTCCAATACGCCATTTACGTAACGTGAGCGGAAAACTCACATCTGCAGCATCTATATAGGCTAAATCAGTTGATGTATTTAAATGCTTAGGTACTTCTACTTGCTTAAATTTGTAAACATGAGTAGTAGTGGTTATTTCACATGGCAGTTCTGTAATTTGCAAAAAGTCGGCTTCTTGTGCTGCATTTGCAGTAACTACCAGAAAATCTCTATTGCGTATAACCCTATGTGTTGCAGATGTTACATAATGCCCACTTTCTGACGTTAAAAGACTTAATATATGTGGCAGTTGAGCAGATAAAAAACCAAAAGGCTGTAACAACTCATAACAAATTGTTTGAAGTGGCTTATGCAGCCGTAGCTTGTGTACAGGTATGTAATAATCTTTGCCTCTAAGCTCTAATAGTTGTTTACGATGCGCATTGATGGCTTGAATGTATAACTGCTCAGCCTCACCAAACCTAAAAATGCTTTCATTAGCTTGTTTTATCGCGCTGGGAAATAATTGTTCCGCGGCTGGCACCAAGTGGTGACGTACTGCATTTCGCAGGTAATCATCTGATTTATTGGAAGCATCTTCCCGAAAAGAAACCTCATTCTTGGCTATGTATTCATCGAGTAACTGTCTTGTAGCAAACAGTAACGGCCTGATTATAAAACCATATTCAGGCAGAATACCATGCATTCCTTGTATGCCAGTACCTCTAAAAAAATTAATCAATACAGTTTCCACATTATCGTTCGCATGGTGAGCAGTAGCTATTCGATCATATCCATGTGTCTTTCTAATAATCTCAAACCACTCATATCGCAAAATCCTTGCAGTCTCCTGTGTTCCTTTTTTCCATTCAGTAGCAATTTCCTTCGTAGAGAATTTCACTGTGTGGAAAGGAATATTTTTAGCTAAGCACCAATCAGCTACATGCGCTTCGTCCATATCAGATGCCTCGCCCCTAAGCCCAAAATTACAATGCGCTACTCCAAATTTTATATCAGACGACAGGAAGATATGCGCCAATGCCATAGAATCTGCCCCACCACTTACTGCCAGTAAAATGCGCGCAGCAGATATATGAGAAAACTGCGATAACCAATACTTGCGAAAACTGTGTAATAAATCGCTCAAGTGAATTGCTTCATTAAGTGTAAAAAAACTAATAAACTAAATCTTCGTGTGCAGCCTGTAGTTCATTGTAACTGTGCATATCTTTCACAGTCTTTGCTATACTCATACCTTGCTCATATATTGTTATCGCTTCAGTCAATTGCCCTATCCGTTCTAGCAGCTTTCCTAAATGATAATACGTAGCAACATAGTTGGGATCTTGATTCAAATTAAGCATAAAGTGCTGCTGCGCACTTACTTCATTGCCCACTTTTACATATTCCAATGCTAAAGCATGATTTAAAAAACAATCATTTGGACTTGTTTTTAGAAACTGTTGTAGCTTCTCTATTCTGTCTGTGGCCATAGTATTTTGGTAGCGTAGCAAATGTAACCATAGCAAATGTAAGCTTGTTTACTTTTTCATGCCAAGTAGAAAATTAACAACTTTTACAATTACGATTTGCTACTTTCACAATCAATAGCTGATGTGTAAAATATATGAACAGCAATGAACTGAAATGGCGAATAAAATACATGTGGCAATATTTCCCTTTTACCCTCAACACGTTACTATGTGTGGTAGCAGGATGGATTGCTTACAAATTATTGTACACGCCAGTTCCTAAAGGTGACGACCCTTCCCCTTATCTTCCATTTATTATCCTAATGGGAAAATTGGTCTTGGGGTTTGCTGCGGCTATAATTTTATTATCTATACTTAGCACAATTGCCAGTTATATTTATTTTTTCTGGTTAAGGTCTGGAAGAGGATGTAAATTAATTATAGATTTTACAATAGAAACTAAACCAGGCAAAAAAAACAAACTTTATCTTACCGCTCGTTTAGATGGTATTTTTAGACCGATTCTTGGGTTTGTAAAGGGCAAACTATACTATGACGACAACAGACTAACAGACCAGTTTGCGTTAATGACAGATCAACGCAAAGCAGGTAGTCTACGTAGAACAGCAATCACAGGCAAAAGTAGATTGTATCTGCCCGATATCAAAGAGTATGACCTGAAAGGGGGTTTCATTTATTTTCAGGATATGTTGAATTTATTCTCACTTGCGGTAGCACAGCCAGTAAGTGGCCATTTTTCCCAACCTCCTGTATTGAATGCAATCCAAGATGAGGAAGTTTACCCTAAGAAAACCGAAAATCTGGATGTACGTATAGAACAATTGCGCCGTGTGGAGGGTGAATATCTCAACTACAAAGACTTTGAAAGTGGAGATGATGTGCGGAGAATAGTATGGAAAGTATACGCCAAAAACAGAGAATTGGTAGTAAGGGTACCAGAACTACATGAGCCTTATGCATCTCACTTATACTTTCATGCATCATTCAAAGTGGCAGTAAAAAACAACTGGCTGCAAGAAGACTACCTGAAAGAAATGCTTAACTATTACAAAAACTGTATATGGACGGTATATGATACACTAAGCAAAAAAGAATGGGAAGTAAAGTACCTACCAGACCAACAATTCTCAATACCCGATCAACTTTCGGCTGCCGAAATGACCTCAAAAATCATAAGCAATAGTAGTTGGCATCAAGACAAATCATTGCAACAGTACTTTAATCCCAAAACAGGTGCGGTTTTGTGCATCTCTTCTTTCACAGACCCTATGGAACTGGAAGAACTTTTAGAAAGATGCGACTCTTCGACAGTTATCTATTTTGTAAAGGCCTCTAGTACCTTACGCTCCTTTGCCCCACTGAATTTATTTAGCAGACTAATTTTTTTAACACCCCAAGACCGTCGTTCTAAACTCAGAACGCGTTGGACGTTTTCGCCAATAAGGCCACAAATACATAAAAGAGAAAAGAAAATAGAGGAAATACTCAACAAAAGCGCTGTTAAATGGGGAATTTTGTAGTTTAAATCCCAATTAATGATTTACATAAAATATTCAGTTGGGGTTCTAACGTTTCTTGCCCGCACCACGTCATACTGTGCAGACGCGTCTAAAATCAATTCATCTAACTTAAAAAAACAATAAGATTATGAAAAAAATTCTAACCCTAGCCATTACGTGTTGCGTAATGATGTTAGCGAAGCCATCATCGGCTGCTATTTATGGTACTTTAGGTGCCTGTGTTGGCTCTACAAGCCTACTTTTCGACTCTTCCACCACTGGAATAATGGGTCCAGGCACTTGGTCTAGCAGCAACATTGCAGTAGCTACAGTAGGTGCTTCTACAGGTATAGTAACAGGAGTATCGGCAGGTACAGCTATTATTACTTTTGTAGGCACTACATCTGGTACATCTACAGCAGTGTTTACAGTTACCCCAGTACCAGCATCTATTACGGGTGGTTCTACACCATTTTGTACTGGCACTACCATTACTCTTTCAAGTGCAACTTCTGGTGGTGCATGGTCTAGTAGTTCTGCTGTAGCCAGTGTTAGCCCAGCGGGTGTTATTAGCGGTTCCGGAAGTGGTACAGCTACAATCTACTACACTGTTGGTGTTGGCTGTTCTGCAAGCACTACAGTTACTGTTATAGGTACTCCAGCAGTTGACTCTTTAACTGGGCCTGCTTCAGTATGCATTGGTGGTACTGCTACTTATGCATGTATTACCGCAGGTGGCACATGGAGTACCAGCAGTGCAGGAATAGCCACTATCTCTGCGGCCGGCGTGTTAACTGGTGTATCAGGTGGCACCGTTGTAATTAGTTATTCTGTTTCAGGGGCTTGCGGCACCGGTGTTCGCACTATGGCTGTTACTGTAACCGGTAGTACTATCACAGGTACTATAACAGGCACTACTACTGTAGCAACTGGCTTTACTACTACATTGTACAATTCTGTAAGTGGCGGCACATGGAGCAGCAGCAACCCTTCAGTTGCTACTATAAACACTTCTGGTTTGGTATCTGGTGTTGCAGTAGGTACTACAGTAATATCTTATGCAGTTTCAGGTTGTAGTGGTGTAGCATACGCTACCACAATAGTTACAGTTACTGCTGCCAATTGTATTTCTGGTAATGTTCTGTTTTCAGCTGGCACAGCATACTACGGACCAGTAAGGGTTTGGCTTATCAAATATAATCCTAGCACTTTAATGCTCACTGCAGTAGATTCAGCTTATGTTTATGCAAGTGGAACTAGTGTAGCTTATTCTTTCTGCGGTATGGGTACAGATTCTTTCCGTGTAAAAGCGGCATGCGATTCTACTTCTACACCTACTATGGGTTACTTACCTACTTACCACACTTCTAGCGCGTTCTGGAACACAGCTACGGTAATCAATCACCTATCCGGAACACACGATATCAACAAAAATATCACTATGGCTTATGGAGCTGGAACTACAGGTCCTGGCTTTATAGGTGGTAGTGTAACAGCTGGTGCTAACAAAGGCACTGCAGAAGGAGATCCAGTAGTGAATCAACTGGTATATTGTATTAATGATGCAACTGGTGCTATTTTGCAACAAACATATACCAATTCACTTGGTCAGTATTCGTTCAGCAACCTGCCTACAGGTGCCACTTACAAAGTATATCCTGAGTTGATGAATTTCACTACTACTCCATATCCTACTATTTCTTTGACTGCTTCTAGCTCGTCAGTAACTGCTGCAAGCTTCAGAAAAAACACTTTGCCTAAAACTATCACTCCGATAACTAGTGGTATTGCTGAAGTAAATGCAAATACTGCTGGTATCAGTGTATATCCTAATCCGGCAAAAGGGGCAATAAACGTATCTTGGAACAACGGTAATGTAGGTACTGCTGTAATCACCGTAAGTGATGTTACAGGTAGAATTGTACTTAGCACTACCGCTGATATGAACAATGCAAATGGCACTACTAAAGTAGATGTATCTACGCTTAATACTGGTATATATCTGATAAGTGTGAAAAACAATGATGTTAACTACAATACTAAAGTTAGCATCCAGTAATACATTCTTATACTTATGTATAATAATAAACCCTCGGCAATTCCGAGGGTTTATTATTATACATAAATAACACAATTTGTATTATGGTATGTTTTTATACTCTTTGAGGGCTAAGTTAAATCTTTTATCTTTTCTTATAGTTTCGCAATATGAAAAAGTACCGTCTTGATTATTGATAAAGAAGTCAGGATGATCTTGATTTAATACACGATTTAAAGTGTTTTCTGGTGTTTTTGCACCAATTCGACCAAGTTTAGTAAGACCAGTGTCAACTACTTTTTGTGTTAGATCTTTGTAATGCATAGGTCTTCCTGCCTCAAATAATATTACTCCTGCAATAAGAAAACTAGGGTAAGCCATAATATAAAAAATTTAAATTGTAACAAGGGTAATAAATTTATACTTTCTGTCTATTTTATGTATTCTTTCAAAGCTACCTCCAGACAATCCATAGCGCCATTGATCGCATCTGTATTGAGTACATAGGCCAAGCGCACCTCGCTTTTACCCTTACCCGGCGTAGCATAAAAACCCGCTGCAGGCGCCATCATTACAGTAGCACCATTATAAGAGAAACTTTCCAATAACCATTGGCAGAATTTCTCGGAATCATCTACAGGCAACTGTGCCATTGCATAAAACGCACCACCCGGCATTGGGCAAGTAACACCTGGCATAGCATTTAGTCTATTTACCAGCAAGTCGCGTCTTGAATTATATTCTGCGTGTATGCCACTGAAATAATCAGCAGGAAGATCTACTGCTGCCTCTCCTAGTATCTGAGCAAAGGACGGTGGACTGAGTCTCGCTTGTGCAAACTTCATAGCAGCACTTACCACCTCCTTATTTTTAGTAACAAAAGCACCTATCCTACCACCACATGCACTGTATCTTTTTGATATAGTATCTAGCAATATCGCATGTTGCTCAAGACCCGGCAATGATAATGCAGAAATATGCTTACGGTCGTCGTAGCAAAATTCGCGGTATGCCTCATCGCTGAGCAAAAACAAATTGTGCTTCAGGCATATTTCTTTAAGCACATTAAGCTCTTCTGCGCTATAAAGGTACCCTGTCGGATTGTTAGGATTGCAAATCATTATCGCTCTGGTACGAGGCGTAATGGCTTTTTCAAATTCCTCAATAGGTGGGAGTGAAAAACCAGTTTCTATACCAGATGGAATCGGCACTACCTTAACGTCTGATGTAATAGCAAAACCATTGTAATTTGCATAAAATGGCTCAGGAATAATAATCTCATCACCAGCGTCCATGCAAGTCATTATTGCAAACAATATTGCTTCAGACCCACCAGTTGTTACTATTATGTCTGCAGACGTAACATCAATATTGTTACGCTGATAATAAGTAGCTAATTTATTCCTATAGCTCTCAAAACCCGCACTAGGACTGTACTCCAACACCTTCATATTGGTGTTGCGTACAGCATCCATTATAGATTTGGGTGTTTCTATATCAGGCTGACCAATATTGAGGTGATACACTTTTGTGCCACGCTTTTTTGCTGAATCGGCAAATGGAACCAGTTTTCGTATGGGCGAAGGTGGCATATGTCCACCACGATGTGAAATTGAAGGCATAGAGCAAAGTTAAAAGCAAAAACTGAATGCAAAAAAGCTATTTGTGCAATAAGTGAGTTAAAAGACTCAAACGTGTAAAAGTTTTACAGATAATTTCTAAAATGCTACGCCTAATCCAAACTCTGCATACTCTGCTACAACCCCATGTGTATTGAGTAGTGCAGAAAGAAACACTTCTTTCCCTAATCCTTTTTCTTTATTTACTAGGTAATATTTAGCCCCCATTTTCTGATAAATAGGGTCAAAATCAAGAAAAGTTTGTCTGTAATAGGCGCCTACCATTGCTATAAGTCCTACCCTACCTATCATATATTCATGCCCAATATACACTCCTCCATCCCAAGAGTGCTGTTTTTCTCTGCCATATTCCACTCCGTAATTTATTAAAAACGCATACACCTCTTTATGGTATGCTATATCTGCACCTATTATAAACTTATTTCTGCACCACATTCTTTTAGTCAATGAAAGTGCACCTATATAAGCTGGTTTCACTGGGTTACCCGCTGCGCGTGCTTCTTTGTGTGCCATACCTCCTCTTACCTCTACCAGCAATCGGTCTTTTACATTCGTATTTATTGCGCAAGGTTCCATTTTCTTCATTTGTGTTCTTGGAAAGAATCTCGCCCCTAAATGAAACCCACACATATTCACTCCCAAGTTGGGCTCTCTATAAAGGGCATTAGATATGTGAGAAAAACTAAAACCCGCCTGAAAATCCCAATTATCATTGATACGATAACGCAAATCTGATACAAGTACAGCTAAAGCGTTGATATGGGTACTTACAGCGGTATTAATGGTATCGGCAGATGGAGCCCTTTCATATTTCCTACTTACATATGCAGCCCCTAAACCGAAACGAACTGTCCATTCTATTGTCTTTAAGCGTATTATTGGTACTTGTATGTTGGGGTATAATCCTACCGACCTGCCAAAAATTTTTGTACTATTATAATCAGTTATCAACATTCCTATACCGGTTACTGGGTATCCGCATTGTACATGCCAAGGCTTTCTCCCAGTAGGTTTAAACACAAAATTTAAATCAAGAGAAGTTGAATAATCAGGTACAGGCGCTGTAAACTTTACTGAGTGTTTGATAATCTTACCACATGCAATGTTGGCTTCGTATCCTATACCACCAGTGGCAGAGCTATCTTGAGAAATTGACAATAACGGATTAAAAAAAACGATCATCATCAAGGCAACCCTACCAAATGTGCAACGCATACATATTACAATATA
>CAMDNC010000156.1 GCA_945902755.1 Flavipsychrobacter stenotrophus | reverse complement strand
CCTCCACCCAGCTTACCGAGTCTATCTGTGAGTTACCCTTCAGGTGCAACATACTAAAGCTGCTGCCTTTTTCCATTTGCCGGTCTATTATGTAGTTCAGGCTTGCCGGAAACCATCGCAATTGTCCATTGTCATTTAGCTGTTTGTACTGTTGTTCTATCTTTATTGTTTGCCCCAGCAGGGTATCCTTTGCTGTGGCTACTATCCTCGATATGGCATACCCACCAGAGTGTATATACACTTTCCCTGTCAGTAAGTTGCTATTCTTTCCTTTAGGTCTGAAACTCAATATCCACACCGTGTCTCTACCATCCAGCATTTCATCGGCTAGGTTAAAGCTATACTTCCGCTCATATCCTTTGGTCATTGGGTTTTGGTAATCTTTACCATTCATGGCTATGTAGCTGGTGTACGCATGAAACGGCAACACATCTGTAATGCTACTGGTAAACATCGCTTTCTTCAACCCCGATAGCCGAGTAGCTAGTATATCTTCTTGCAAAGTCTGTGGACTACGCCACCTGCGAATACTATACGTCTCAGACAGCAACAAATGCTGATTAGTCACAAAATCTGTTTTCCGTCGGCTGTTGGCAGCGGTATCTTTCATTACAGAGTCGGGCAGACTAATATCGGCTACCATCTTGTAATAAATATGGCATTTATACTGCTCATACTTGTCCGGGTTATTCTGGTCGTTATTCGCTATCACCAGATTTATGAGCCTTCTCATTTTGTCATACGGTGGTGTCACCGTTACATCCGCCAGCGTATTGCTTACAGGTTGCAAATACAAATTGTACTCACTTAGTGGCAGTATCATTCGTAGCGGCGAATAACCCATACTCGATACTTCAATAGAGGAAAGGTCATCTACTGCATTATATACGGGCAGCTCAAAAGCCCCATCCAGTCCAGCTATTACACCTTGTTTCCCTGAGCCATACTTGATGGTGGCAAACGGAATAGGCTCGCCAGTAGTTTTATCAAAAATTCTACCTGTTACCATTTGCTGACAACTGACAGACATTGGAGCTAAAAACACAAACAAAACACACAGCACCCTGAGTAACAACATATCAAGATAAGAGTATGAAAATTTTATCGAAAATAATGATTTTTGAACTAACTTTAACCTTGCAAAAATCCGATTATGAAGAAGGTTATATACGCTTCCCTATTGTGCGCCCTATCTTTGGGTGTAGTATCATGTAGCAACGGCGACTACCAAGCAGACCCAAATAGCAATGCTAATGGCGCTGTAAACCCCATTACACCGCTCACCGCCGAAGAATTCACTTGGGGTGGTGATGAAATAATGGTTGCAGAAATCAATGGCAATAGATGGGAAGCTGACTCTGTTTATTTTACACTGGACACCAGCGGGGGTAATGTAATTGTTGGCACAAGAAAGAACAGTACAGCGTCTTTGCGCTTTTATCTTAAAGACGTATGGACTGGAAATCTGTACAGTATGGAGTGGGAAGACTACAATAGAAATTGTATGTTAGGCGATAGTGTAGGCGGTTTCTACAAAACCTATTACAGCTTCCTCAGCAACTCTGGCGGTATCAACATCACCAAAAATGACTCTGCTGTTATTAAAGGTCAGTTTTACTTCAAAGGTGTAAGTGCCGACGGCAAAGTAGCCAATATCAGTAAAGGTTACTTCAATGTAGATAAGTTCTAATTCTGTTATTACCAGCATAAAAGAGTAAAGGGAATTACCAACAATGTTTGGTAATTCCCTTTACTCTTTGAGTGAAGTCCTGAATTTACTTACCCCAATTAAAGAAAAAGTCCCGAAATATATCGGGGACTTTTTCTTTTTCTTTAAGTAAGTATGTAATTAAACAACTTCTACTTCTGCACCAGCTTCTTTCAGTTTGCCAGCTACATCATCAGCTTCAGCTTTGCTTACGCCTTCTTTTACATTTTTAGGAGCGCCGTCAACTAGTTCTTTCGCTTCTTTCAGACCCAGACCAGTCAGGTCTTTAACGATCTTCACAACGTTCAATTTAGAAGCACCCGCGCTTTTCAATACTACATTGAAAGCTGTTTTCTCAGCAGCAGCAGGAGCAGCGTCACCACCACCTGCAGCAACTACAACTGCAGCAGCAGCTGGCTCAATGCCATAATCTGCTTTTAATACATCCGCCAATTCCTGTACTTGTTTTACAGTAAGGGCTACTAATTGTTCAGCTAATGCTTTTACGTCTGCCATTTTATTATGTTTTTGTTTGTGTTTTTAAAATTGTTTCTTTTTACTGTTTGTACTGTAATATATATTGACTTGGAAGCCGTTTTTGAGACCAGAGCAGCACTTTTTACGGTTCTAAACTGGTAATTTGAGCTATGAAAAACTAAAGCAATGGGCACAAACCCAATATCTATAGTTATTCAGCAGCAGCTGGTTCAGCCACTGCAGCACCTTCTTTCTGCTCGTGGTGGTGCAATAATGCAGCCAATACGCGCTTAGCAGGAGACTGCAATAAGCCGATAACTTCGCCGATAAGCTCGTTTTTAGTTTTAATTTTGGTAAGGTTTACCAGCTCGTTATCGCCAGTAAATACATCCGTACCTATCAAAGCAGCTTTAAGTACTGGCTTCTCCTTGTTCGTTTTGCGAAACGATGTAAGGATCATAGCCGGCTCTTTTGGCATGTCTGAGAACATAAGAGCTGTTACACCATGCAGCGACTCATACAAACCTGCATATTTATCGTCGTTAAAGCTTTCAAGAGCTTTGCGAATAAGCGTGTTTTTAGCCACTTTTATTTCCACATTCTTTTCAAAACAAAGTCTGCGTAGATTGCTCACCTGTTCTACCGTAAGTGATTCGGTATTGGTGATATAAAAATTGTCGTACTGTGCGAATTTCGCCTTCAGCACTTCTATTGCTTCTGATTTTTGAGCAGGAGTCATTTTTTTAAATTTGAGTATTTGAGTGATTGACAATCAGAGTATTTTTCTTTGCTTAACGCCCCTTTGTGTCTAATCTTCAAATTGTTAATGATGTTTTTTCTTTCCTCAATTTTTGTAAGGTCTGTTTTCAAACCTCACCTTTCACTGTTATTACCCTACAGATTTTGTATCTATAGCCAGACCCGGACTCATAGTCGAAGCCATGCTGATACCTTTCAGGTAAGTGCCTTTAGCAGTTGGGGGCTTCATACGCACCAGCGTATTGATAAGCTCTTGTGCATTTTCGGCAAGTTTAGTTGGCTCGAAAGATACACGACCTATAGAGGCGTGAATGATACCTGCTTTGTCTATCTTGAAGGCAATTTTACCACCTTTTACTTCAGTTACAGCATTCGCTACATCGTTGGTAACGGTACCTGTTTTAGGGTTTGGCATCAGGTTACGTGGACCTAGTATTTTACCAAGACGACCTATTTTAGGCATCACAGATGGTGTAGCAACTATTACGTCTACATCCGTCCAGCCACTTTCTATTTTCTGTACATACTCATCAAGACCCACGAAGTCAGCACCAGCTGCTTTAGCTTCTGCTTCTTTATCGGGTGTACACAGTACAAGTACACGTTTAGTTTTACCAGTACCATGTGGCAGTGTTACAGTGCCGCGTATAGCCTGATCAGCTTTTTTAGGATCTACTCCTAGGCGGATGTGTACATCTACCGAGCTGTCAAATTTTGTGAGATTGATTGTCTTCACTACACCAGCAGCTTCTACTAGTGTATATTGCTTATTTTTATCGAGTTTAGCTTCTACAGCTTTTCTTTTTTTAGTGATTGCCATTGTCAGTTCTTTTGAATAAAGTAAAAAATACTGTGCAGGTAGTATATTAATACTACTTTACAGTGATGCCCTCAGGAGGAGTTCCCTCTACAGTGAAGCCCATGCTACGTGCTGTACCCGCCACCATGCTTATAGCACTGATAAGCGTGAAACAGTTAAGATCAGGCATTTTGTCTTTGGCAATTTCCTCTACCTGAGCCCAGGTTACTTTACCAACTTTCTGACGATTTGGCTCTTTAGAACCCTTAGATTGTTTGGCAAGCTCCATCAACTGCACAGCAGCAGGAGGAGTTTTGATAACGAAGTCGAAAGACTTATCTGTATATACTGTGAGTGTTACAGGCAATATTTTACCTGCTTTATCCTGCGTACGAGCATTGAACTGCTTGCAGAATTCCATGATGTTCACGCCTTTTGAGCCTAGCGCTGGGCCGATTGGTGGTGCTGGATTTGCGGCACCGCCTTTTACCTGCAGCTTCACTAAGCCGCTGATTTCTTTAGCCATTTTTAATTTTTTTTGGTGTTAACGAATTGGCCTTATCTTCTTTCGCAGAAAATCAAGGTTTACAACTCTTCCAAATGCAACCTGTTAAAGAGCAATATGAGAATTGGAGTGCGAAGGTATGGTGAAAATTTAAAAGTAAAAAATAAAAAACGAAATTTTTGCACTTGTCCCCTTGGCCTCCTTTTTCTCACAACAAAAATCCCCGCTCATCAGGCATACACCTCACAATTCGGGGAATTTCTATTATCTAAATGAATTCCTACTAATTACTCGACACCAAGCACTATTTACAACTATCTACTAATAAACACTATTACAAAAAGCCTATCTACTAAATACTAAAGAAAGACTAACTACCAAAAGCATCCTTTATCTTATCAAAAAAACCACGTTCTTCTTTTTCAGCCTTGGCATTAGGCCCCGGCTTAAAGTTGGGGGAATTTTTCAACTTCTCTAGCATGTCTTTTTCATCATTAGTCAGGTTCTGCGGCGACCATATGTTCACCTCCACCAGTTCATCACCCTTTTCATAAGACTGGAACGCTGGGAAACCTTTACCTTTCAATCTGAATATTTTACCGCTTTGGGTGCCGGCGGGTATTTTTATTTTAGCCTTACCATCTATAGTAGGCACTTCTGCCTGCATACCTAGTACTGCCTCTGGGAAAGATATATGCAATTGATACACCACATCCAGATCTCTGCGTGTAAGGTGTTCATGTTTTTCCTCTTCCACCACCAGCAGCAAGTCTCCGGGTGGTCCACCACGCTCTCCAGCGTTACCCCTACCATGCATACTCAGCTGCATACCGTCCTGCACACCCGCTGGTATATCCAAACTCAATGTTTCGTCGCCATACACCCTACCTTCGCCACGACAATTACCACACTTTTGGGTTATAGTGCTACCCTCACCATTGCAGGTAGGGCACGTAGTTACGGTTTGCATTTGTCCCAAAAACGTATTGGTAACCCTACGCACCTGACCAGAACCCGAGCATGTACCACAGGTTTGCACTGAGTTTTTGTCTTTAGCACCGCTTCCACTGCATTGTGTACACGATACGTGTTTTTTTACCTTTATTTTTTTATTGGCACCGTTTGCTATTTCAGCATAATCCATCTTTAGTTTTATACGCAAGTTGGCACCGCGAGAGCCTTGCCTACGACCACCGCCACCAGCCTGCCCACCAAACATGTTGCCAAACATATCGTTACCGAAGATGTCGCCAAAATTCTGAAAGATGTCTTCCATACGCATACCACCCTGCGGCCCGTAACCACCATAACCACCGCCAGCACCCGTAGCCGCATGACCAAAACGGTCATACTGCGCTTTCTTATCGGTGTTACTTAGCGTGTCATATGCTTCTGCTGCTTCCTTAAACTTCTCTTCCGCATCAGCATTGCCAGGGTTGCGGTCAGGGTGATACTGAAGGGCTATCTTACGATAAGCCTTCTTTATTTCATCGGCGCTAGCACCTTTTGCTACACCCAGCACCTCATAATAATCTCTTTTCGACATATATACTCATTACCCGCATTCAAGCGAGACAATTTCTGCTACCCGGCGTAACAAGGTAAGCAGCGTTAATAAAAATATTTAAACTTGTGCGCTACACAAAAAACGAATTCCACCCAAACGGAGCAGTTTACGCTTCTTTACCCACTATTACCTTGGCAAATCTTATCAGCTTGTCATTCAGGTAATAGCCACTCTCTAGCACATCTACCACTTTTCCTTCTTTACCAGGCATAGGTATTTCCGTAATAGCTTCATGTAAGTCTGCATTAAAATCTTCACCCGCAGCTTCCATCTTACGTAGTCCTTTTTGGTGCATTATGTTGCGCAGTTTACTGAACACCAGCGCTATACCTTCTTTAATGGCAACCGGATCAGTACTGTTTTCCTGCTGCTTTTCAGCACGGTCTACATCATCCAGCACCACCAGTAACGACTCTATTATATCTCGTCCCGCGGTCTGTATCAGTTCCACTTTTTCTTTTGCCTGTCGGCGTCTGAAATTTTCAAACTCTGCTATCTGACGCAGATGCCTGTCTTTAAGGTCTGCTATTTCTGCTTGCAGCTTTTCTATTTCTTCGTCATTGCCCTCACTTACCAGATCTTTGGCACTTATACTGTCATCAGTATTGAGGATGTTTGCCAAAACTTCATCCATATTTTCATTTTGCGACATCTTGTCGGTATTCTCGTTGGCACGGGTAGTGTTGTCGTTATTGCTTTCGCTCATATCCTTCTTTTTTTTGAAAAACATAGTATTCTATTTATTGTCAATTTCTCTGCCAAAGTGATTTTACAAGACAAAATGACGGTTAAGTGAAAGTATAAAACACCAGCCCAAACGCACAAAAGAACTACAAGATATTCAAATTCAACCAATATCACAAGCCCCTCTCGGCTATCTAGTTAACTTACTGTTGCAGCATTTTCATTTTTTTGTCAATCAAATGATTATTTACCATACACCCGCCATCTGCTTGCTTGTTCAGGTAAAGTCCCGCCGCAGGCCGCAGCATTAGTTCATCCATCAGCAAGTACGCATCAGGGGTATCACTATGCAACATACATCTCACCGTTACACAGTTAGCCGGCATCCTGAAGTAACCTCCTGCTCTAAACCACATACCTCTACTATCTGTGCTTTCTTTAGTTAGTATTGTTTCTGTGCGAAGCAAGTTTCCGCTTACATCTAATAACTCCAATAGATAATATGGGCTCTGATATGTGTTTTTGTCTAGCAAGAACCAACAGGAAAACTCATACATCCTCCCCGCCACAGTATCTTTCACTATTATCTCTTGCACATTGATTACCGCTTCAGGTATAGCCTTTTTGGCACCCTTACTATATAATGCTGTTGCATTAGGCATATCGTCATAGTGATTTACATAAAAAGTTCCACCTTCACCTATTGCATTATCGCCCACTGGCAGTACAGGCAATATTTTCTGAACACTATCATTTAGTAAACTGTCATTCTGCCTGATACGCTCAGGATAACAAGCAAAAACACGCCACTCATGAAAATTACCTAAATAGTCTGAAGCCTCCAATAGGTATTGTTCATCCACATTTAGGGAATCATCCTCCATGTTAAGCAACAAAATTGGTTTGTTGTTGGGCAGGTCATCCAATATTGGTTTGTGAACAAATGGTCCCCCCATTAGTTTCACCTGATTTTGTATCTGCGACCAAGATGACCTAGACATCATAGCATCTATAGTGGGAAGCCGCAACTGCAATCCTGTTAGCACCACACCCTTGATTGCCCGCCCCACTATGTCGTTGCCAAGCCATAATTTATCGGTACCAATCTCTATAAAACTAAGCACCAACGATGCCTGAAAATCATCAGTTGAATACTTATGCAATCGCAAAAAATCTTCCCAACTATGGTTGTACTGACCAGTTATTATAATTTCATTTTCCTTTTTGTGTTTGAAAATCTCTTGCTTAGCCATTACAAAACCTACAGTCTCCGTGCTCCAAATGCTAACAGCCAGCAAAAGCACTACTGCGGCCGCTCGTTTTTTTCCTTCTTGCACCTTTCGTTGCGCAAAAGCCGATATATATACTGCTGCATAAACCGCAATTACATAATAGAATATCCAACTGAACCTACCCAAAGT
>CAMDNC010000155.1 GCA_945902755.1 Flavipsychrobacter stenotrophus | reverse complement strand
GAAAAGGTAGTGAACTATTGTTATGCGTCTCATGAAGATCTAAATGGTAGTACATTATTTTTGGGTGTTACTCTTTTCAATCTATACCTTTATGCCGACTTTTCTGCCTATTCAGATATTGCACGTGGAGTAGCAAGGCTTTTAGGTATTGAGCTGACACAAAACTTCAAAATGCCCTTCTTTAGCCGTAACCCCGGCGAATTCTGGCGCAGATGGCACACATCACTCCGCAAATGGATGCTAGATTATCTATACCTTCCTATGGGAGGCAATAGGGGCTCAAAATTACAGTATGTCGTGGTTATGCTATTCATCTTCAGCTTCAGTGGGCTATGGCATGGAGCCAATATGACATTTGTATGCTGGGGACTGCTCAACGGCATTTACTTTCTACCATACATTCTTACCGACAAACTTACTCGTTACAAAGATGTAGTTGCAAAAGGGAAACTATTACCCTCAGGCAAAGAGTTGTTGCAAATGCTGCTCACCTTTAACCTCATTACGCTAACCCGAATCTTTTTCAGAGCGCCGGATATGACAGTTGTGAAAGGACTGATCGCTAAAATATTCTCGTCCAGTATACTAGCGGTGCCTCTACAGCTGGTGGTAACTAATGTAGTCATTTGTTTGCCAATGCTGGCTTTTGAGTGGCTACAAAGAGAGAAAGAATATGTACTGCAAATTAGCACCAAATACCCGGCTATACGAATAGCAGGGTACATTACTGTGATAGTTTTAATATATTGGCTCCATAAAAGGCAGAATACCAGCGAATACTATTATTTCAAATTTTAAAACAGAACACTTTTTTTACCCATCAACAAACTCAAAATGAAAAAAATACTCCTGTTGACGTTACCCTTTGCAACGCTATTAACATTAAGTTGCGGAAACAATAAAGAGCAACAACAAGCTGCTGCAGCTACCGAAAAGGCACTGGCTGAAAGCAAAAAAGCATTCAGAGCCGTTGAAGATCTGAATAATGATTACCGTGAAATACCAGATGAAAAAATGCTAGAAAACGGTGGTCAGAACAGTGCGATATACGGCGAAATGAAAAAACGCTACAAAGCACAGATGGCAGAGTTTAAGAAAGAAGTTGAAAGTACTGGCGCAAAATTTATAGTGGTAATTATTACACCGGAAGTAGGCCCTGGCATTACCAACCGCACCCGATACGGACATCCATTTATAAAAAGCACCTGTACAGAACTGGGAGTAGAATACTACGACCTAAGCCCTGCAATAGCAGTACAGAACCCCGACATTATAACACAAGCGCCCAAAGATGGTCATTGGTCTAAAAAAGGGGCTATTTTCCTTGCAGACCAGATAGAGCCAATACTAAAGAAATACTCCACATTCAGAACGACAACTACCTACAAAGAGACAGAACGTACAGAAACTTTTGGAGACCTAGCACCAGGATCGGACGAAATAATGGATGGAGGCAAAAATATACCGTACCGTGTGGTGGCCAATGCTCAAGGTCTGCGCATGAACGAAGACGTGAAATTCCCGAAAACCAAACAGCACATACTGTTTATGGGTGGCTCTCAGATATATTCTCCGTTTCTAGACAATGATTTTATCACTACTACCCTACTGGCAAAACGCCACCCCGAAATGGTGATTATGAACTCGGGCATGATATCGGGCTGCACAGACGACTTTTTATCATTGTGGAAAGAAAAAGCTAAATACAGTGAACCAGACGTAGTAATAGTGCAAACCAATGGTACTGATATTACCGATCTTTTTTTCACTAATCGCAACCACCTTGCACGCTCCAAGCAACCCTATTACCCATCGGCTGAGGAAGAAAAATACTTCAGAAATACCTACAGAAAATAAATACAAGCATACTATTGAACTGCTAACAAAAGCTACAGGGTTCCCATACTGGGAACCCTGTAGCTTTTATGTGGATGTTGCACATACTTACTTTTAGCTTAAACCCTCTATTTCTCCATTTACAAGCTTTATATGCATAGCTTGTGGATCTTTTGGCAAACCTGGCATACGCATTATTTCACCAGCTACAGCCACTATAAAGCCAGCACCCGCATTGATAACCAAATCGCGGATAGTGATAGTAAACCCAGAAGGGGCGCATATTTTCTTCTCATCGTCGGTAAACGAGTACTGAGTCTTGGCAATGCACACTGGCAAATTGCCCCAGCCGCGCTCTTCAAACTGCTTGAGCTTAGTAGCAGCACTACCCGCAAACACCACCGCTCCGGCACGGTATATCTTGGTAGCTATCTTTTCTATTTTGGTACGTATTGGGTCTTCCAGCTCGTAGGTAAAGTTGATCTCTTGAGATGGATTATTTTCTATCAAATCCACAACTTTGCGAGCCAAATCAGCAGCACCTTCGCCACCTTTTACAAAACCATTGTTGATAGCAAAAACCACTCCCTCAGCCGCACAATACTCGGCTAGGAAGTTCACTTCTTCATCAGTATCGTGCTTGAAGCGATTAAAAGAAACAACCACACTCTGCCCAAAACCTTTCATGTTTTGTATATGACGTTGCAGATTGGGTACGCCAGCTTTTAGCGCGTCCATATTGGGTTTAGTGATCTCTGTAGCAGGTACACCACCATGCAGCTTGAGGGCGGCTGTGGTAGCCACAATCACCGTAGCCTTGGGGCGCAAACCAGACAAACGGCACTTAATATCTAAAAACTTCTCGGCACCAAGATCACTACCAAAACCCGACTCTGTAACCACATAATCGGTACAGCTAAGGGCCATACGGGTGGCCAATACGGAGTTGCAACCATGTGCAATATTAGCAAACGGACCACCATGTACAAAAGCTGTAGTATTCTCGGTAGTCTGAACCAGATTTGGCAAAATGGCATCGCGCAGCAATACGGTGATAGACTCAGCTATACCCAGGTCTTTGACAGTAAATGGTTGCTTATCTGTGGTGTAACCCAGCACAATACGCTCTATGCGCGCCTGTAGGTCATCTACACTAGTAGCCAAGCAGAATAAAGCCATTATTTCTGATGCGGGCGTGATGTCGAAACCAGCCTCTGTGGGTATGCCATTGGCACTACCTCCTAGACCAGTAACTATATTTCGCAGCGAGCGGTCGTTGACATCGGCTACCCTACGCCACACTACACGTTCTAGCGCCTTGCCTGTGTTGCGGTTTTGATACTGATAGTTATCCAGCAATGCGGCAATCATATTGTTGGCACAAGTAATCGCATGAAAATCGCCAGTGAAGTGAAGGTTGATATCCTCCATAGGCAATACCTGCGAATAACCACCACCTGCGGCACCACCCTTCATACCAAAACATGGGCCTAAACTAGGCTCGCGAAGGGCGACAGCCGCTTTCTTGCCGATATAATTGAGCCCCAACGATAACGCAACGCTAGTTACTGTTTTACCCACACCTGCCTTGTTAGGGGTGATAGCTGTAATGAGTATCAGATTGCTGTTTTTGATCTTTTCTTCATTAAGGTAAGTAAGTGGCACCTTGGCTTTATACTTGCCATATGGTATGATATCCTCAGGGTCTATACCTATGTTAGCAGCAATAGCACTAATAGGCTTTAATACGGTAGCCCTTGAGATTTCGATGTCGGAAGGAAACGGTTTTGATGTAGTGTCTGCCATAGAATCTGTGATTTTGTTTTGAAGGTAATATAACAGTTTTATTTCAGCCAAGGAAATAAAACAACTGATTTTTCTGCTTTGTATCGCTTGACATAGCCATTAGCGTACTAGCAGAACATCAGAAGATATCCACAAAAATTGTCTGCGATGCTGTTGCCGTACTACTTATCGGTAATTTAGCAATGCTATGCTCCAAGACACACCAACCATACGCAAAATTATACATGTAGACATGGATGCGTTTTATGCGTCGGTGGAGCAAAGGGACCACCCAGAGTACCGCGGCAAACCGCTAGTAGTGGGCGGATCGCCTGAGGGCAGGGGCGGAGTAATAGCCGCTGCCAGCTATGAGGCCCGCAAGTATGGTGTGAGGTCTGCCATGCCATCGAAACAAGCAGTGCAGCTATGCCCACACCTGATTTTTGCCCCAGGAAGGTTTGGGGTATACAAGGAGGTCTCTGGCAAAATTAGAGAGATTTTTAGGCGTCATACAGACCTTATAGAGCCCCTGTCGCTAGACGAAGCCTACCTAGATGTTACGACAGACAAACAGGGCATAGGATCGGCGATAGCCATAGCCCGTAACATAAAACAAGCCATTAAAGAAGAACTGAACCTGACAGCATCGGCTGGGGTATCTGTGAACAAATTTGTGGCTAAAGTAGCATCTGACCTCAATAAACCCGATGGCCTTACCTTTATAGGCCCCGACCAAGTGACCACCTTCATGGAGCAACTAGCGGTGGAGAAATTCTACGGAGTGGGCAAAGTAACAGCCGACAAAATGAAAGCAATGGGCTTGCATACTGGTGCCGACCTGAAACGCCTGACAGAGGACGAGCTGGTGCAGGGTTTTGGGAAGGTAGGCAGATTTTACTACCGCATAGTGCGGGGCATAGATGACCGACCCGTGCAACCCAATAGAGAGTCGAAATCGGTGGGGGCAGAAGACACATTTGCCTACGACCTAACAGATGTAGAAGAAATGAATACCGAGCTACGAAAGATAGCGAATCTGGTAGCTGACCGACTACAAAAACATGGACTAAAAGGCAGAACCATAACACTAAAAATAAAATATAACGACTTTAGACAAATAACCAGAAGGCGGTCATTTACTGACCTAAGCGATAATGCCGACCTTATACTGCATACTGCCCGCCAACTGCTGCTTACTACCCAGCTAGAAGGCATAAAGGTGCGCCTGCTAGGTATTACCGTATCGGGGTTTACGGAGGTGTCCCGACAATGGGTGCGCGCTGAAACTACGCAGCTAAGGTTATTTGAAGATTAGACATGTTATCTATTTTCCAGAATTTCCGGTTTGTTTCCGGTGTTTTCATGGGTTTTGATAGATAAGTCATTGATTATCAATACTATTCATTTTTCCGGTTAGCATGCATTTGCCGGTTGTTTTTCTGGTTAGGTACGGCACACTCTGGGATTTTGTAGTGATGGGTAATGATTGTTGTGCTGCATTGGAAAATTATAGGCTGACATAATGATGATTGGGATTTTGTGTAGTAATGCTGTGATAGAAAAAGCTATTCTACCGCATCAAAAATTGCGCCAATGTGGGTGTGTCAATGATTAAGATATTCACAATTTGGGATGTGGATTTTAAGCAAGTGAATAGAGATGACATAATAAATAAACCCAAACTAATCAATTTTTGTACCGTTCGTGAATTCAAAACAACCGTTGGTGAATTGGGTAGGAGTGGAGGCACTACACCTATCTACTTTTACATCAACAAAAACGAAAAAAAATGAAAAAGATCATTATCACTCTGGCAGCAGCCATGATTTGTATGAGTGCATGCAAAAAACAATCCACTCCGACACCAGTATCTGTGGTGCAAACTGAAACGGTAACTGAGGACGACTTTAATGGTAGTAAGGCTACTACACTCAGTATTCAGAACAAAAAAAGCGGAGAGGGCTTAGAAATGGATTATGACATTATAATAAAACAGGTAAGTGAGCACAAATATGTAGCTGCGATGAAGTACAAAGGGCTACTACTGAATGGAAAAAGTGTAAAAGGCAGCAAAGATATTAAGGTTCATGGCGCCGAACTAAGCTTGAAATCAGGTAAAAAAGATGAAAATGTTCCGTTGACTAGTATTTTAGAATCAAATGAACCGACTTCAATATCTCATGACAAAGTAATAACCTTTCCAGTGTTTGAGTACGCAGGAGAACTAATATTTGAAATAGTGAGCCCAACGGGTACAATCATTGTGGATGGTGATTTGGTAATATCTAACGGGCTATCGACCATTAACATTGGCGATTTAAACATAACACCAGAAAAAACAGCATTGGTGGGTAGCAATGTGGACATCAAAGAAAATTCGAATGTGGTGATAGCGGGCAACAATACACCTGTGACCTTCGGCATAAGCTACTTGGCAACTAATAAAGGCAAAGTGAGGCTAACGGAAGAGTCACCGGTTTTTGTTCTCCCTTCGGGTCATACATTGGTGCAGGAGCCCAAGATATCGAAGGTAAAAACACAAGATGAAACTGGTAATGTGGTAGTAACCATAAGCGGCGACCCTGCAATGGCTATAAAAACTGTGTATTACCAACCAGCACCAATATCTGGTAAGGAGCAGCCGGTAATGAAATTTGAGGCGACGCACTACAATATGAAAAATGGTATACAGCGTTATAAAAGCACTCAAACTTGGGAACAGGTGTACGGAAAAACTACTGCACCCAACTGGGCTGTAAACACTGCAAGCTGGGCGAACATCTATACAAAGTAAGTAGGAATCAGCGTATCAGATTGTAACAACTGACAAGTAAAAGTAACAATAGAGGGTCTTTACTAATAGCGTGCTATTAGTAAAGACCCTTTTAGTTTGCTAACAGCAAATAACCATTGGGTAATGTTGCTAAAAGCATCATACTGCCTTTTTTATACTATCGATAATGAATAGAGAAAACAATAAAATAATTTAAAGGTGTAACGATAGTGCCTCCAACTGCTGAAAAATAGTCACCAACGACTGTCCCTTGGGTGTGAGTGTATACTCAATATGTAATGGCTTGGGGGTGATAATCTCTTTGTGCAATATCCCTTGTTCTTCCAGCTCTTTGAGCGCTACGGCAACCGATTGTTTGTTGGCACCGTCGATATCACGAAGTAATTCGCTAAACCGCACTGGACCTTGCAAGGCTTTGCGGAATATCTCGGGCTTGAACTTGCCAGATAGTGTCTTGAGTAAAGCCTGCGCGGGACAACCATTTTCATTTTCCATACTGAGTAGTCTTGTTTTTCTGACTAATTGTGTATCCGTTATACAATACGCAACTTTGCTAAAGTTATAAAAGTAAGGTAAGTGGTACAAAAAATGGTGCTGCTGTATCTGCTGAAAGTAAAAAACATGAATATTAAAAACTGGTTACTAGCATTAATAATGATGGGCAGCATGGGCTGCCAGTCGCAAACAGCACCGAAAATGACCGATAAAAATAATAATCCTCTGCTATGTGACCCGAAAAAAGGGATATGTGAAATACCCCACAGCAATACTGCTGATGGCAAGCTGGTAGTGAGCGGCCAAGAGAAAGCGGTGAAGGTACTGTACTTTACTGACCCCATATGCTCGTCTTGCTGGGGTATAGAGCCACAACTGCGCAAGCTGAAACTGGAATATGGCAATGACCTACAGATAGAATACCATATGGGTGGATTGCTGCCCGACTGGAGCTATAATAGCGGTGGCATAAGCAAGCCGGCAGATGTGGCTGGCCACTGGGACGAAGTGAGCCACTACTACGATATGCCTATAGATGGTGATGTGTGGCTAGAAGACCCACTGGCATCGTCGTACCCACCATCGATAGCAGTGAAGGCCGCACAACTGCAAGACGAAAAAAAGGCGGTGGTGTTTATGAGGCGTATAAGGGAAATGGTGTTTCTGGAGAAGAAAAACATAACTAAATGGGAACACCTAGCGACGGCTGCTACGGAATGCGGGCTAGACGCTGTGGCTATGAAACGCGACTATGAGGGTGAGGCAAAAGAGGCATTTAGAAAGGACCTGGAACTAACCAAAAAAATGGGCGTAAGGGGCTTCCCTACCCTATACTTTATGGGCAAGGATGGCAAACAGGTGGTGATAAATGGCTACAAACCCTACAAGGCATTTGAGGACGCGGTGCTGAAATGCGCCCCTACTGCTACAAAAATGGACTATGAAAAAGACTGGCAACACCTGTTAGCCCACTACCAAACCCTGACCCGAAAAGAATATGCGGAGCTAAGTAATGTAAGTGTGGCTGCTGCTGAAAAAACGCTGAATGACCTAACGTTGAGCAACAAACTAAAAGCTGTAACTACGAAGAACGGTAAGCTGTGGATGAGGAAGTG
>CAMDNC010000154.1 GCA_945902755.1 Flavipsychrobacter stenotrophus | reverse complement strand
GGAAACTGCATAGACGAGGAGGTATCTATAACAATACAGCACCTAAGGTTAGTTTCTTCTTCAAACCGCTTAATGAATAGTTTGTCGGTGCGCCCATACACCCGCCAGTCAATATGCCTCAATGGGTCGCCCTGATTATAGAGCCTATGCTCGGCAAACTCAACCGAAAAACCATGAAAAGGGCTTTTGTGCAACCCCAATATAAAACCCTCTACTACCTGCCGGGCTATCAGTTCTAAGTTTTCGTTGAGTGGTTGTTGTAACAGCACAGCTTGTAGTTTAAAAAAGTAGGGTAAAGTTATGGAAAGCAATAGATAATAGTGTCAGCGACAATGAACTGGTAGCTACCTAATATTTCAACCGTGCTTCTACTTTTTTGAGGTATGCCAGCGTCGTTTTGCTTACCACTGTTCTTTTTTCGGTAAACGGGATACGTAATATTTGAACAATAGCAGCAAAAAACGCCCCCCAATTACCCCTTGCAGTGCGTATATATTGTATTGCCCAGCTGAAGGACGTAGTAAGGAAATACCTAAATGGGAGGTATCGCCATGCTACCTTGCTTTTGTTCACCCATTGCATTTGCAATTTTTTGTAGCTGGGCTGTCTACCCAGCGGCGATTCTTTGTGGGCTACTGTCACTGCGTTATCATAGCCGATAGTATAACCTGCATTGAGAATACGGTAACTTAGGTCGTATTCCTCCATACCATAATGAAAGTCTGTGGGGTAAAGTCCGGTTTTGGTTATAACCTCTGCCAGCATGATGTGTGCTCCCCCTGCAAAGTAGGCTGTATGAAACCGAGGTAGGGCAGCATATTTATCGTACTTCTTGTGGGGGAAGGCTGTCACCTGCACCTCGCGCGTATCATAGTAGACTACCCCGAATGTGATAATGCCCGTATTAGCCGCTTTGAAAAATGGCTCATCGAATAATGAGGCGAGCTTTACCAGATCATCTGCTGCGGTAAAGACCATATCGTCATCCAGACTCAGCAGCAATTCGCCTGTGGCTATCTGCATAAGCCTGTTTCGTCCTCTTGCTACCCCCAAATTTTCGTCAGACCATATGTAAGTAATGTTCAACTGCGGATTAGCGGCAATGTAATTTGTCACATCGCTATAATCGTCGGTAGATGCATTGTTGAGAATGAGTATCTCTTGTAGTACGGTATTCAAGTGTAACTGTGTACCCAAGTTCACCAATAACTCCAGTAAATCAGCTGGGCGATTGTAAGTAATGATGAGTATGGAAATACGCTTGTTCATGAGGAATGGCGTAAAAATACATTTTATAAGGTTATAGTGCTACCCTTCTGCTGCGGCTGGCCACTTTACCACTATTTATACTAGCTACTCACTACCTTTGTTGATCCAGTTAAGACACTACCTCTATAGATATGCTTGAAAACAACACAATAGTAAAGAGGTTTATACCTTATCTGCCTAGCAGAATTTGGATACTCCTATTATTTTGCATTTGTGCAGGTACATTGACTAAATCTTTGGCACAATCTGCCTCCGGTGACCTTGCTGAAATGGCTAGAAAGGCACAGGTGAAACAAAAAAACGACTCGGCTATACAATATGCAGATAAGGCAATAGCACTGGTACAATCGCAACCCGACACATTTGCTCTTTTTAAAGCTATGAGAGTGAAAGGGAAAGCATTGTTTGCGCTAAAGAAACATAAAGAAGCAGTAGATATATACTTTGCCGCACTACGGATAAGCAACAAACCCAAGTACAAAAAAGAAATAGCTTTATTGTATGGCGAGTTAGGGTTTGCCTACTATAGTAGGAATCAAGGAAAAGAAGCTAAACAGTATTACCGTCAGCAAATAAACGTTTTCAGGGAGCTGTTAGGAGAAGACAGCTTGGGTAATTATTATATCAATCTGGCTGTAGCCCACCAACATTTAAAAGAATATGACAGTGCGAAGGTGATACTTAGCAAAGTAAAAGCTATCCTGAATCGTATCGACGACAGTACCATGTGGGGCTATTATTATATTAACATGGGTGCTAATTACACTTTTATTGATAAACCTGACTCAGCCAATTTGTGTAATGTAGCTGCATCTAACGTCTGGAGAGCTCTTGGTAATGAAAGTCAGTTATTCAGAGCAACATTTAATATCGGTTTTTATCACTTTCAGAAGAACAACTATAAAGAAGCGATAAAATATTATGAGCAGTCGCTGGCAGCAGCAAAAAAGTTTGCAGGTCAACGAGATATTGCGCATTTATATGGTACTATGGCTGAGAGTTATGCAGCTGCAAATGATTATAGAAGTGCCTACAAATATTTGTATTTATATGCTACCATCAATGACTCCTTCTACAATGCAGATATAAATAGCTATGTGCTAAAACTTGACAAACAATACCAAACAGACCAAAACAAAGCAACTATACAGGCACAGCAACTGGAACTGAACGCCACTAAACTAGCTGTAGAAGAACACAGAAGTACCCTACTATTAATAACAGCTATTGCAATACTCTTATTGGCTACAGGTGGTGGTATCTTTGTGTACTTGACCTTCAGACAGAAAGTGAAACAACAGGTAGAAGAAGCAAAAACTCGCTTTTTTGCTAATGTGGCTCACGAAATCCGAACACCCTTGTCGATGATCCAGGGGCCGATAGAATTATTACAAAAGAATAATTCTGACCCTGATGTTCAACAACAACTAAGCATAGCAGTCCGAAACACACATCGCCTTAATGACCTGATAAACCAAATGCTGGATATATCTAAAATAGATGCTGTACGCTACACGCTGCATGAGAGTGTGGGCAGTATTACAGATTTTGTGCAGCAGCTATGTCATCAATACCAGATACAAGCAAAAGAAAAAAACATCACATTTCTGTGTAATGCTGACGCAGATGTGCCCAATGTGCTTTTTGACAAAGACGTGCTAGAGAAAATAGTGAATAACCTAGCCAGCAATGCTATAAAGTATACCCCCATTGGGGGAAGTGCTGGAGTAGACATGAGTTTGGCAGCTATCAGTGATACGGTAACACTTACTGTGAATGTATGGGATAATGGCCCGGGGATACCAATTGAAGAACAAACTAAAATTTTTGAAAGATTTTATCGCACATCAACAGCGAGCAAATCAGGCGCAAAAGGTGTGGGTATAGGTTTGTCATTGTCTGCCGATTTAGCTAGACTATTGGGTGGTTCATTAACCGTTGACAGCACTCCAGGCAAGGGGTCTGTGTTCACATTGATATGTTCACTTCGCATTGCAAAAGTTGCTACTACAACTCAGGTAAATGATGGGAACTATACACTGCTACTGGCAGAAGATGATACAGACATTTTGGAGT
Organism: Flavipsychrobacter stenotrophus; assembly: GCA_945902755.1. Classification (GTDB taxonomy): domain Bacteria; phylum Bacteroidota; class Bacteroidia; order Chitinophagales; family Chitinophagaceae; genus Nemorincola; species Nemorincola stenotropha_A. The sequence continues at coordinate 4,781 of CAMDNC010000154.1, read as the reverse complement.
TTAACACCAGCATATTGAGCGCCGAGGGGTATAACATAATAACTGCTACAAATGGCACTGACGCCGCCCACCTACTGACCACCACACTGCCAGACCTTGTAGTAACCGACCTAATGATGCCGGGAAAAGATGGACATGAGTTACTGAAAGAAATAAGAAACAATACGCTCACTGCTCACATACCCGTTATTATACTAAGTGCAAAAGCAGCTCCACAATCAAGAGTAGATGGCACAGCCAATGGAGCACAAGCCTATCTATCTAAGCCGTATAGCCCCACAGAGTTAATAGCCTTAGTAAAGAACCAACTGTCGATAGTAGCACATTATAAAGAAAGATACCAGAACACACTAGTTGATACCCAAAAGAATGTGGAAGAAAGATTCTCTGGCACAGATCCGTTTACCCAAAAATGCTATGCCATTATACAGGAACAAATGGATGACCCACAACTGTCGGTAGAGAAACTGGCAGAATTAATGAACATCAACCGTAGCCACTTTCAACGTAAAATAAAAACGCTGACCGGCTATTCGCCATCTGAATTGATTAAGAAAATAAGACTGGAAAAAGCATTGGAGCTATTGCTGAGCAAACAGGGTAATATCACCGAAACTGCGTACGCCACAGGCTTTACTTCTCAGTCCTATTTCACCAAGTGTTTTACAGAATATTACGGGTATCCACCTAGCCAAGCTGGCACACAAGCTACTTCTAACAAAACGATTTAATATGCTGTAAGTATGTGTACTATCTACTTTGTATTTGTTGATACGATATCTCAACATACGATGATTCAACATCTGCAATTGCTACCAGAGAAGTTAAAAAACAAGCTGAACAATATCAATGATGAAACTAGCCGAACAAAAAGCCTCGTGGGTCTAATGATAGTAGGCAAGCTATTAAACGACCAGCGAACTGGTATTGATATTCATTGTCTATCCTACGATCGTAATGGCAAACCTCTGCTGACGAATGGACACAACATAAGTATCGCACATTCGGGCAATATGGTACTTTGCTGCTACTCTGCTCAAGGAGCAGTGGGCTTGGATGTAGAGGCTCTCGGATACCACATTGGCCCGCTTTATGACGAATACCTCACTCCCAAAGAGTTAACTGCATTAAATACTGATCGAAACCCTGAAGTAGCCTTCGGGAAAATGTGGGTACGTAAAGAAGCTGTACTAAAAGCAGATGGCATAGGACTCTTACACCCCTTAAACGAACTTGATGTAACCGACGACACTGTGGAGCTACGTAACAATACCTATTACCTACAAGATATCAACATCACTCCTGACTTCGTAGCGGCACTTGCCACAACACACCCACACAATGAAGCGAAGCCAAAAGAAGTTACTTTTTAGAACGATAATCTGTTGCAATTCTCGCCAATATTTGCCACTCACAATAGTCATCCTATCTTTGCCGCCACATGGGACATAAAAAATTAATAAAATTTCAGGCAATTGAAACTTACAGAAATGTGCTGCAGCATCCTGAAAATATGGCAGGCAACTGGAACGATTTCTTTGGCAACACTAACCCAATAACCCTGGAGCTAGCTTGTGGCAAGGGTGAATATAGTGTAGGACTCGGCAGACAACACACCAACCGCAACTTTATAGGTGTGGACATAAAGGGCAACCGCATATACACTGGTGCAAAAACTGCGTTGCAAGAAGGGCTGAATAATGTAGCATTTCTGCGCACACATATAGGGCAAATAACCAACTACTTTACCCAAAACGAAGTAGCAGAAATATGGATCATTTTCCCAGATCCATTCCTAAAAAAAGAATCGAACAGACTCACCCACCCTCGTTACCTGCACCTATATGAGCAACTGCTGAAACCAGGGGCTACTATAAACCTGAAAACAGACTCCAAAGAACTGTACGATTTTACACTAGAAACGATAGCTGAGCAAAACTGCCCAGTTCACCAAAACATAGCTGACATCTATGGCAAAAATATGGCTACTGGCCCATTGGCAATACAGACATTTTACGAAAAAATGCACCTTGCCGATGGCAGAACCATCTACTTTATTTCCTTCTCGCTGCCGTCAGGAGGCGTAAAATTGACTGGTAGATTCAACAAAGAAAATGTGACTGAGATAGCCGACGAAACAGATAACGAAGAATAAACCATGCAAGAAGGCAAAGACTACTACATTACCCCCGATGGGTTGCTGACATTTACCGCACATTACCTGCTGCAAAGAGGGTATTGCTGTGGCAATGGCTGCATTAACTGCCCATACCAATACGAAAACGTACCTGAGCCCAAACGCTCGCTGCTGCAACAAAAAAGAAACGACCATGGCAACAACCCACCGGGAAAAAGATAGCCTATATAATGCCATATACGATCTGGTGCGTTGCATACCTGCCGGGCGTGTAACCAACTATGGTGCCATTGCGAAGGCTATTGGCACCGCATCGGGCGCACGGGTGGTGGGCTATGCTATGAACCTCTGTCACGGCATTACCCCTCCTGTACCCGCGCATAGAGTAGTAAACAGACTAGGTATGCTGACTGGCAAACATCACTTTGCGACACCTACAGAAATGCAAGAATTGCTAGAAAAGGAAGGCATAACAGTAGATAATGACATGGTAGTAAATTTCGACAAAGTGTTTTGGGATCCGATTAAGGAACTAGACATTTAACAACCATCATACTGTCAACCTAAGACAATCTGCGACAAAGAATAGAGGGGGTTGTGGTGAAGGTATATTGCAACCAACCCATAATCTCCCCTACTTATAAACTCACCCTATCTGCTCAGACAACTAGACATCCATCTTATACAGATACGGTTTACAACCATTTACAAACTTATTAATCTGCCCCCTACAGCCCAAACCTCACTACCCCAAACACATTTCTACCAGCTCCATTGATACCACTGGCAAACACCCGGTACTGAGTATCCATTACATTGTCTACACCAGCCATTACAGTTATGTTTTGGTGCAGTTTGTAGCGCACACGCACATTGGCAGTTACCCATGCTGGCATACCATCTGGGGTGGCATATTGGGGGTTATCTTCTCCCCCCAGATTATAGTCGCTAAGTTTTTTGGCACCATGCCCGTTTACTACCACATCTACCCCCAGTTTATTGCGGGTATACGCTAGTTGCATGCGCAATACCAGTGGTGGTATGTGGTCGAGTGGTGTAGCGGTGCTGTCAGTTTTTATTCTACCATAGGTATAGGTCACACCTGCAGTAAGCATGAGGTGGGTATGCAGCATAGCGCGCACATTGCTGGTGGCACCATATATGTATGCTTGCTGCTGGTTTTGGTTGGCCACCACACGGCTCATGGTGCCGTCATATAGTACTGAATCTTGCCCATTGTACTTGTACGGTGTGGTCACTATGGCATCGGCAAAGGCTGTGTAGTATACTACTGTTTCCCACCACACTTTGTTTGCCATTACCTTGGTAAGCCCAAGCTCAGCACTTATGGTTTTTTCGGGTTTAAGGTCCGGATTAGGCACTATAAGTCTGCCTGGTACAGATTCGAACACCTTTGCCAAATCATCTACATTGGGCACACGATAGCCTGTAGCCACCATGCCCGTCAACTTGGTGCGTCTGTTTGGGTTGTATACAAGCCCCACACTGCCCGAGTACAAAAAATTGACCTGATGTACACTGGTAAATGGCAGACTAAAAAATGATGTATCCTTAAATGAAGACTCCAGCGATGAAACACCCAGCCTCAGTCCGTCATTCAGCACCAGCTTGTCATTTATCTGCCATGTGTGCGACCCATATGCTGCAGAATTCATCATGCTGTTATTGCCATCGGGGTAGCGGGTATCAAGCGGTGTGCGCACGCCATTCACTATGTTTTCCCTTTCTGCCTTCGATGTCAGCCAGTTGCTTTGCTGCTCCATACCCAGCCTCAGGGTATGGCTACCTGTGCTGCGCTGCATATCCAGATTCAGTCCAAAAACGCCCACCCTTTCGGTGCGGTGCGCCAATTGGTTGCTTCCAAAGTTGCGATTGTGACGGCTCTCTGCTATATCCTGATAGCTCACTAATACTTGGCGATGCTGAAAAAATGCATTTTTTTCATCCTTTGTAATAGTATAGGATGCCATAGCACGCTGCTGAGGCCCATAATACCATTGTGACGATCGCAATCCACCATTCGCACTGGGGTCGGTAAGTCGGTCGTAACGGGGTATATCAGTAGATGTGCTAAACTGTAGATTGAGCACATGTAGCACATACTCATTTTGTTTGAAGGCAAATTTCTGCAACACATCGTACTGCGAGTAGCCGCTCTGCACCTGACGGAATTTATCGCTGTTTGTTACTAGCGTATCTCTTCCATCTATTCGAGTAGCATATTTTGGGCGCACACCATAAGCGGTATCATAAAACGGATTTTGCGAAGCACCACCCCTCAAGTCGCCAAACGATGACCAAGTAAACGACGTGAGCGACGCTAGGCGCTTGCCGCCCAACCCCACATCTGCATGACCTGTCACTTCATTATTCACACTGCCATAGCGCAAATAGGCATTGGTGGTCGTGTGACGTCGCTCACTATCTGTAGCAAATTTTGGCTGCTTGGTATAGAAGTGTATGACCCCACCCAGCGCATCGCTGCCATACATGGTAGACGACGGCCCAAACAATACCTCTGCCCTATCCAGCATAGCATTGTCTATGGTTATCACGTTTTGCAGATGCCCGCCCCGGTATATGAGGTTATTCATCCGCACCCCATCCACCACTAGTAGTATTT
>CAMDNC010000153.1 GCA_945902755.1 Flavipsychrobacter stenotrophus | reverse complement strand
AACATCGTTATCCGGGTTGACACCGTTCGTACCTCCTGCGACCCCAATGCAATTGAAGTAGCACCTGTTTGTTTCGACAACGATACCACGCTGCATTTCACAGTTCATTTCGAAAACATAGGCAGTGCACCAGCCATCAACATTTATGTGATGGATACACTCTCTACCCTCCTCGATCCCTCTACTTTCAAAGTAGAAATGAGCACACACCCCATGTTCATCACCAAACATGTGGTAAACAACAAAACCATTATCAAATTCGATTTCCCCAACATCAACCTCGCCGACAGTTCCGACCACCTCAATCGCGATGGTATGTTTATGTACACCATCAAAAACAAAACGTCTATGGTTACCGGCAATGTTGCCCACAATCGGGTAGGTATCTATTTCGACTACAATGACGTACTCATGACCAACACTGCCACAGCCACAAAGGGTTGCCCAGAGCTACCCAATGCAGTAGCCACCACTACAGCCTCCTCTTTTAGTCTATATCCCAATCCCGCACAGCAACAACTCACCATACAGTCACCCACCGACAGCTACTCGCAGCTCACCATCACCAGCATTGTAGGCCAGCAGTTATTGCAGCAGCCCGTCACACAGCCACAGTTCACCATCAACATCAGCACCCTGCCACCTGGCATCTATTATGCCACCATGCAGGGCACAGCAGGCACTACTGTTAAAAAGTTTGTAAAATATTAAGAAGCCTGTTCTCAGCTCGTTCCGCCGTTGTTGGTCTTATTTTCTGACCAACAACCTCGAGCAGGGCACATCTCCTCCGTTGTTCCAGTTGTTCCGTAGGGTCAACTGAAACAACCAATAAAAATCGTTCTCCCGAACGCCTTCACTTTTTTGTAGCTAAACGAATGTACTTTCAGAATAAATTGCGCCACTAGTATTCGTTTGCAATAGCCAGTTCCATTTTTCTTTGGCGAAGAACATGCTTGTCTATGAATTTCACATACCCTAACATTATCTTATATTGAACTTGCGTACCTTTGATAAAACCATAGTTGATGACACTAACCAAATTGTATAAAGTAACCGATAATCAACTAATTATTACTTTACCTGTAGGGTTTAAAGACAAGCAAGTTTTAGTTACTATTGACGACAGACCTTCGCTAAACGAAGATAAAATCTCAATGATGAAATTAGCTGCAAAAGACCCATTATATCTTTCAGATCTACAAGAAGTTAATGATGATTTTGACGGCATAGAACATTTCAGTCCTCGTTGAGTCTCCCCGCTATGTCTACAATGCACTCACCAACATCATGGCTATTATACTAAAAAATATCTATTAAGAGACCTACCGTTTATTGCTGGCTGCTTTTTCTTATCTTTGTTTACATACTTAGCGTTTTATTGTTATGATACCTCAATACACTTACGACAATAATGGCAACCCAATTGGGGTTTTTATACCCATAAACGAATGGAATAATATTACAGAAAAGTACGCTGATATAGAAGATGTTCCCGAATGGGAGAAACAACTTATAGATCAACGCTTGGAATATATAAATAAACATCCTGACAGGCTTATCCCAATCGAAGATTTTATTTAAGAATTGAATGCAGACGATGGAGTATAAATATTATATTTTACCTCCAGCACGAGATGAATTCCGATTGGCCAGAGAATGGTACCAAAAACAAAATGTAAAAGGATTGAGCAATCGTTTTGCCCTTTCAGTTAAAGATACAATTGCTAGAATCAAATCCATTTGCTTTTGCAATTCGTTACAAAAACGTACGAATTGCCCATACCAATACATTTCCATATGCGCTACACTTCTATCTTCACAACAACATTATAATTGTTACTTCAATTATTTTTCAAGGGCGCAATCCGTTGATTGCAAAAAACAGAATTCGATAAACTTCTCATCTGCTGGTTGCCAGTTGTTCCTTCGGGTCAACTGGAACTGCCACTAAAAATCGTTCTCCCAAACGCCTTAACTTTCTAGCAGCTTTTTCTTCCACAGTCTTAGATTCTCCTCACCCACTGCCATTACGATGCATGTAACACCACATCATCAACGCTAAACAAAAAACATAACATTCTATAAAAATCAAAACGAGATAATTATATTTGTCTTCTAAACTATAATATAATTCGTTGTGAGAAAAACCTCCCTTCTTTTAGCACTTATTATTAGCACTACCCTATCCTACAGCCAACCCACATCAGGTTTATTTGCACATTGGGATATGAACGGCACCACCAACAATGTATCTGGCACGGGGCTCAACGGACACGGCAACAACTTGGTTTCTGCCGCTGGCCAAGACGGCATCATGGGGCATGCATGGTACTTCAATGGCACCAACAGCTCCATTACCATCCCTTATTCGCCAGCACTCAATGTGCCCAGTGCTTTCACTATTGCTGCCGTTATGCGCATCGAGGGTTTTTATACGGGACCATGTCATTCCAACATAGTTTTTATTCGTGGCAAAACTATAGCTAGGCCCTCATCCTATTTTCTTTATTACAGCGATGCTCCTGTAGGCTATGGCTGCAACCCCGGCATGGATACACTTTCAGAATCGTTTATCACCACTGCTAGTGGCCCATCGGGCGGACTAGCTCCATCTACATTCGCTCCCTACGATTATTCTCCTCATATACAACTCAACAAATGGTATAATGTGGTAACAACATTCAACGACACCGTTTACAAAATATACATCAACGACACGCTCACCACTACTGTGTACGCCCCCACTCCTGGCCTGCCCATGGGTACCAGCACAGATAGTGCAGCCATAGGTTATGCCCCATACGATGCACCAGGTTATCCCTATAGGTTTAAAGGCGTTATGGATGATATAAAATTATACAACCGTGCCCTTTCTCCATGCGAGGTATCAAAACTGTCGTTCTGGCGCAGCTCTCTAATCACCTCTAATCCTGTCAATGATACTGCCTTGCTTTTAGGCTCGGCATCATTCACTATTTCCGATACAGGCAGTTCCAGCACCTACCAGTGGCAAGTCAACACGGGTACCGCATACACTAATGTACCTACTGCCGCTCCTTACAGCGGTGCCAACACCAAAATTCTCACTATTAGTGCCTCCACTGCTGCCATGAACGGTTACATGTATCGTTGCATACGCACTAGTACTCATGGCTGTGTCGATACATCGGCAGGTGCAAAACTCGTTATCAATACTACTAGCATCCCTGATCACATAAAAGAAAACATTACCATCGCTCCAAACCCGGCTAAGAACTCAATTTCTGTAAATGCACCCGTAAAAATGGAAAAAATTGAAATTTTCAACATAATTGGTCGTTTGCTCATTTCAGAATCACCATATACCACCAACACTAGCATAAATGTAGAAGCATTGCCAAGTGGTGTTTACATCCTAAAGTTGAACAACAATTATGCTGTAAAGTTCACTAAGGAATAACAACCATCATCTAGTAATATCTTAAAGGCTGTACAAAGAATTATTTCAATCTTTGTACAGCCTTTTTTGTGTTGCTACACCTTTTGTTATCCATAGTCGTATCGGGTCACAACTTGTGTTGCAAGTCATTCAACTATATTAGGGCTAGGAAGCTGAACATTATTCACCCCGCCATCTGATACCACTTACAACAACTCTATATTTCAAAATGTGGATATCTTAATCTCAACCACACCCACCTTGGCGCACTTTTTGCGGCATTAGTAAAGCGTGTTCTATTTATTCATTACCCTATAAAACCCAATTCTTGTTATGTCAGCCTATAATTTCCCAAAGTATCAAAACATACGTTGCACCCCACATTCCCAAAAGTGTGCCGCATCACCACATTACCAACCGGAAAACGCATGCACACCGGAAAAGTGAATAGTATTGATAATCAAGGAGTTATCCATCAAAACACATGAAAACACCGGCAACTAACCGGCAAAACCAGAAATGAACAAAAAACAGAATATACCAACAAAACACCTGCCGATAGATATAAGAACGCCCAGCCCCTGATGGTGCCTTTTGATGCCGAAGAAGAAAGCAGGAAGCAAAATTATAAAACCTAAACCCTAACCTATGACAAAAAGCCACATAGTAGTACTGCACCGGCAGAAAACCAGCACCACGCAGCCGCCAGTAGCCGAAGGATAACAGCGTAGAGCTACTTTTTTGTCAGCGGAGCGATTGACAAAAAATTTCCTTTTCTTTTGGTTCTTTTCTTTTTGAAACGAAAAAGAAAAGAACACAGCACATGGTCAGAACAATACCGAGCAGAAAACACCCCGACAAAACCACCGGAAAACGCATGCATACCGGAAAAATGAATAGTATGGATAATCAATGAGTTAACCCCAAAAACCCATGAAACGACCGGAAACAAACCGGAAAACAGCCGCTTCGGCTGTCCCTCCGCTCCCGCTCTCTTTCTCGTACTAATAAACCATATATGAACAAACATAACAATAATACACCAACACTCATACAACCCAAATCCTGTAAATCTAGAAATCATGTGCCATACAAAAACCCACCTGCAAAACGCATGCATACCGGAAAAATGAATAGTATTGATAATCAATGAGTTAACCCCAAAAACCCATGAAACAACCGGAAACAAACCGGAAAACAGCCCCTTCGGCTGTCCCTCCGCTCCCGCTCTCTTTCTCGCACTAATAAACCATATATGAAGACACATAACAATAATACACCAACACTCATACAGCCCAAATCCTGTAAATCTAAAAATCCAGAAATCGTGTTTCAGACTAACCACCAATCGGCAAATGCATACAACATGCAAAAATGAATAGTATTGATAATCAACCACTTACACACCAAAACACATGAAAACACCGGCAACAAACCGGAAAACAGCCCCTTCGGCTGTCCCTCCGCTCCCGCTCTCTTCCCCGCTCTACCCCCCGAAATACCTGATATGCCAAATAATACATAATTAACCCACACATTCCACGCGCATAGAAGCTATCTCACATTAAATGAGTTACCTTTGCGCCTCATTTTCTTATCTATAGTATTTTTAAATGGATCGCAACCAGATTATCGGATTCTCACTGTTGGCAGTTCTGCTCGTAGGGTACGTAATGTACAATCAGCACGAACAAACAGTGTACCAAGAGCAGAAACGCGCTGATAGCATAGCTTATGCCAAGGCGCACCCAAAACAGATGGTAGACAGTACCACTGCTTTTACTGCCGTAAAAAGCAATGACTCCCTCGCCGACTCTGCCACCTTGGCATTGCGTGCGCTGCAACCACCAGCTTACAACGGCACAGCACAAACCATAACCCTAGAAAACAAAAAACTATCGCTGCAGTTCTCTAGCAAGGGTGCATTCCCTATGTCTGCAGAGCTAAAGGACTACAAAACCTACCGCAAACAACCGCTCTACCTATTTAATGGTAAAAACAACCAACTAAGCGCAATACTACCTATAGATAACGGCAAGTCTACCGCCGACCTATATTTTGTGCCAGTGGTAAAAAAGGAGTCTAATGGCGATAACATCATAGACTTTAGTGCCGACCTCGGCAATGGCAAAAAAGTAGACATTATATATACACTTCCCGCCGATGACTACATGATGCGCTGCAACATAGTTCTCACAGGTATGTCTACCCCATCGCTAGATATGAAGTGGAACACATTTGTGCTGCCCACCGAAAAAGACCTGGTGAACGAGCGTATGAGTACGCAGGTATACTACCGCAACAAAGATGCCGAGCACGATTACTTCACCGTTCAGCAAGACGAAAAATCGCTGGGCAATACCAGCAATGCCGCACATTGGCTCGGCTTTCGTAAGCAGTACTTCTCTACTGCCCTCATTGCCGATGATGGCTTCACCAAAATGGACGCTAAGTTCAACTACAAAGCGGGCGACACAACTTCTGTAGCTCATAGCCTTGCCACACTGCAACTGCCCCTCAAGCCACTTGGCGCTAGTAGCGGTGCCACACTACGCTGGTACATAGGCCCCAACGATTACCACACACTAGCTGCCTACAAAATAGATATGGACGAAATGGTGCCACTGGGCTTCGGTATCATGGCATTTGTGAAGTACATCAATCGCTGGATTATCATACCTATTTTCTATTTCCTCAGCAGCTTTGTGAGCAATTATGCCATTATCATCATGCTCATGACCTTGCTGATAAGGTTGTTTTTGTCATTCTTTACCTACAAAAGCTACCTGTCCAGCGCTAAAATGCGTGTGCTGAAACCCGAACTTGATGAGCTGCGTGCCAAAATAGGCGACGATCAGCAGAAGTTTGGTATGGAGCAAATGAAACTCTACCGCTCCGCAGGCGTCAATCCGCTGGGTGGTTGTTTACCCATGTTATTCCAGTTGCCCATACTACTATCTATTTATTATATATTTCCATCATTTATAGAGTTCCGCCAAAAAAGTTTCCTTTGGGCAGATGATCTATCGACCTATGATAGCATCTTCAATTTCGGTTTCGAAATACCCTTCTATGGCGACCATATCAGTCTGTTCACACTGCTTATGACGGCATCTAGTTTGTTCTTGGCCCTCTACAACCGCAACATGACCCCGCAAGACCCCAACAACCCTATGCTGAAATACATGCCTTACATATTCCCTATCATACTGATGGGTGTATTTAATAAAATGGCAGCAGCACTTACCTTCTACTACACCTTCTCTAACCTGCTCAGTATAGCCCAGCAGTTTATAATACAAAAGTATTTCATAGACGAAAAAGCCATACACAAGCAGCTACAAGAAAACAAAACCAAACCGCCCACCCAATCCAAGTGGGCACAAAAGCTAGAAGAAATGCAAAAAATGCAGGCTGAAAAAAGCAAAATAGAACCTCGCAAAAAATAATAATATAAGCATATTATGAAGCCCGTATCACAATTGTGGTACGGGCTTTATACTTTAATATAATATATTATACGTGTTTCAAACTACAGCAGTCACTTACACAATGGCTGTAGTTTTGGGTTTCTTAAATTCCCCCTTACTTTTCCTTATTCTGCAAGACACCACCTTATACTCAGGACACAGCGCCTCCGAGTCTGATACGCTACTGGTAATATTATTCAGCATTATATCCGGGAAGTGAAAGGTACTACTCAGTATACCCGGCTTCACCTCATCGGTTATTTTGGCCTTTATATCCACCTTGCCCCTCGGCGACTCCACACATACCATATCACCTTCTTGTATCAGGTGTTTAGCAGCATCTTCGGGGTTTATCAGTAGCACATCGTCTGTCAGTATCAGCACATTATTGGTGCGGCGGGTCATAGCACCACAGTTATAGTGCTCCAGTTCCCTATTCGTAGTAATGATGTACGGATAGTCCTTCTCGTTCTGCACCAGCTCCTCCGACTTCCTGTATTTGTTATGCACAAACTTACCCTTACCTCTTTTAAAGCTCTCGGTGTGCAGTATATCCGTACCCTTACCTTCCTTATTTACCGGCCATTGCTTACCATTATTCCCCAGCTCACTCCACTTCACCCCCTCAAAGAATGGCACTATCCTTGCCACCTCTTCCAGCACCCATTCTGGGTCATAATCGGGCTGCGGATACCCCATTAGGTTCATTATATCTACCAGTATCTGACCGTCGCTTTTGGTGCCCTCTATGGGTGCTACAGCAGCATTTACCCGCTGTATCCTGCGCTCACCATTGGTAAAGGTGCCACTCTTCTCCAGAAACGATGATGCTGGCAGTAACACCGTAGCTAGTTTGGCAGTCTCTGTCATAAACAGTTCTTGCACTACCAGCAGCTCTAGCTCACCCAGCGCCTTCAGCACATGTTGGGTATTAGGGTCGGTCTGAGCCATATCTTCACCTATCACCCATAGTGCCTTCAGCTGGCCATTTATAGCCGCATCATACATCTCAGGTATCTTATACCCAGCATAGTTGGGCAGCTTGGCATTATAAAACTCTTCGTATTTTTTATGATGCACTGGGTCCGACACATCAAAATAACCCGCACCCTGATACGGCTGGCATCCCATATCCGCCGATCCCTGTACGTTAGTCTGCCCACGTAGCGGGTTCACACCCACACCAGGTCTACCCACATTACCCGTTATCATAGCCAAACTGGTGATGAGCATAATGGTAAACGTACCCTGCGAGTGCTCTGTAACCCCCAATCCATGAAACTCCATA
>CAMDNC010000152.1 GCA_945902755.1 Flavipsychrobacter stenotrophus | reverse complement strand
CTTTTATTTTTTCGGCTTTGTTTTCGGGTAACATATTGCCGAATATTTTTTTAATGCCAACTTGCTCGGCTACATAGTTTGCTGCTTTTTCACTATCCCCTGTGAGCATAACAGGTTCTATATTCATTGCTTCTATTTCTTTTAATGCTACTAAACTGTCGGGTTTTATTTCATCCATTAAACCTATTACACCTGCTACACCATCACCAAAACTTATGACTACACTTGTTTTACCTTGTGCTGAAAGTTGCTCTACAATTTTTTCAGCTTCGATATCGGTGTGCTGATGTTCTTTTATAAATTCCAACTTGCCAACATAAATAGTTTCATCTTCACAGACCAAACATTTTGCTATCGCCCCTTTGCCCATAATGCTTTTGAAACCTTCAGTTTTGTGTGGTTCAAATCCTTCCTTTATGCTAGCATTAACTATGGCTTGTGCCAATGGGTGTTCGCTGAAAATTTCTGCTCCTGCGGTGCAAGCCAATAGTTCTTCTCGGCTTGTACTGTTTAACGGAAACACATCTGAAACTATTGGATTTCCGAAAGTGATAGTGCGTGTTTTGTCTAACGCAATTGCCTTTATAGATGCAAGTGCTTCGATGTATTTTCCACCTTTTACCAATGCACCTTTTGCTGATGCGTTTCCGATCGCTGCATAAATGGCTACTGGTGTTGATATGACTAATGCACAAGGACAAGCAATTACTAAAAGTGTAATGGCTTGTTGTAACCAATGGTTCAAATCTAAATGCAAAACAAAAACTGGAATTACGAAAACCAAAATTGCCATTGCAATAATGATAGGTGTGTAATACTTTGAAAATTTCTGAATAAATTTTTGTGTTTCGCTCTTATTGCCCTGTGCTTCAAAGGTCAGGCGAATGATTTTTGAAAAAGTTGTATCAACAGAAAGTTTTGTTGTTTCAATTTCTATAAAACCATTTTTGTTCAATGTTCCAGCAAATAAATTATCGCCTATGTGTTTGTCTTTGGGTATGGGTTCGCCCGTAATAGCAGCCTCGTCAACGGTAGTTTCTCCTAAAATTATTTTTCCGTCAAGCGGTATCATTTCACCTGCTTTCACTTGAATTATAGTACCGACTGCAATTTTATCAATAGTAACAAATTCATTTAGTTCTTTAACAAAAGCTGTTTTTGGTGCCTTGCTTACCAATTCATCTAATGCAGATTTTGAATTTTCTATCCCAATATCTTCTAAGCGTTCGCCTAAGACATATAGTACAATAACAACTGCTGCTTCTGGATATTCGCGTAAATAAAATGCTCCGAGAACAGCAATTGTCATTAGTAAATTGATACTGCTGAACTTGAGTTTGAAGATTGCTTTTACTCCGTTCCACAAAACATTGTAGCCAATGCCTAGAATGAAAGTAGCAAAAACAAATGGAGCATAGGGCATTGGTATGTGTAAGCCCAGAATGGATAAAACTTCTAAAGCAACTACGATGGTAATTGCCAAAAGTAGAAATAGGAATTTTCTATCGTTGAATGGTAGTTTCATGATTTGAATGTTTCTTTATAATTGTTAATAAATCCTCTGGTATTTCCATTTGTTGCAATGGTGGAACATTTGCACCTCCTGTATTTCCAATAGGAATGTTTCCAACAAAGGATTTTACGCCACCCACTAAAAGTCTTGGAATTTGGCCGATTATTTCCTTGGTATTTTTTGTTTTGAAACCGAACAATAACATTTTCCAATGAACAAAGGAATGTGCAAATGGGTAAGGTTGTCCAAGTATATGTGCCCTTTCCAAGTGTCGCCAACTTTGCTGATAATGCTTTTTGGTAAAAGTATTTTCAGCTTTGGTTAGTTCCTTTTGAAAGTATGGTTTTAGATCTTTTGGAATTGTGGTGTTAAATCTCATAGTTTTAAATTTTAGTGTTCGTGTGATTCGCCTTTATTATTCATTTTAGCCAAAATAAAAAAAGCTCCATTCACCACTACTTTACTGTTGGCTGGAATTTCTTTAAGTAATGTAATTTCGCTGTAACCCACATCGCTAGTGCCTTTGCGAACAGGAATTTTTTCAAAAGTTGTTCCTAGTACTTTGTGATCGGGTTCTATTTTTTCGTTATGCTGATGTCCGCTATCATCATGCTTGTGTTCGATAGTATCTGGTTCGTTGTGGTGTTCTTCCTCGCTATGGGCCTCAGTAACAATAAAAATATAGTCCTGCCCTTCGTGGTTTACAATGGCGTTAGTAGGCACTGCATCAACGGTAGCATTTTCTAAACTTACCAATGCGGTTATGTTCATTCCATCAATCAAACCTTGCTTATTACCTTTTACCATAGCATGAACTGAAATAGCTTTGGTGCTTTGTTCGAATGTGTTGCTAATGGCATAAACATCGGCATCGTATTCTTTCCCTGGATTATTGGTAAGTGTAAAATGGATGGTTTGCCCCACTTTTAGTTTTTGTAAATCCTTTTCATACACATACAGATCCAAATGTAATTGGCTATTATCTACTATTTCAGCAATAGGATTATTTGCATCTACATTGCTGCCAATGTTTACCATTACGTTGCTTATTGTGCCGCTTATAGGGCTTGTAATATTTGCAATTGATTTAATGTTTTCGCTTGTAAGTGAAGCTGTATTGATACCAATCAAATCCAATTGCTTTTGTAAACTGGCTTTTCGAGCTTTCAGAGTTTTTAGTTCTGCATCGGCTGATTGTAAATTTTTCAATGCTCCTGCATTACCTTGTTGCAATTCTTTTTGTCGGACAAATTCTAATTGTGCCAATTCTGCTTTTGATGAAATACTTAAAAACTCCTCTTGCATTGTGATGAATGAATTGTTTGTAATGGTGGCGATTGTTTGCCCTTTAATAACGCTATTGCCAGTTTGAACCAAAATAGTTTTGATAACTCCACCCAATGATGCCGTGGCATTGGCACGGTTTTGATTAGGCACTTTTAAAATGCCATTAGCTTTTAGTGAAGCTGTTAATTGTTTTTTCTCGATGCCGCCTAACTCTATTTTTATAGATTTCATTTGTTCGGCTGTTAGCATTGCCGTGTTGGTGTTTTCATGTTCATCGTGATGCTCAGTTTCATCTCCTTTCGTTTCGGTTTTATTACTGTTGCAGGATGCAAATGATATTAAAATTGCAATGGCAGCTATAAATATTATATTTTTCATTTTTCTAAAATTTATTTGTTGATTAAGAAATTGATAATGACGATGGATTGATTTATTTGATTGATGGATTGCAAATAATTTAACTGCACATCGATAGCAGTTTGTAATGCTTGTAGATACTCAATGTAACCAATGTCACCACTTTTGAAACCAATCTTTGCAGTGCTGATAATTATTTCGGCATTAGGCAAAGCTGTTGAATTGTAGTAGTTGTACTGCAATAAGTTTTGATTGTATTGCTGAAAAGCATTTTGCAATTTGGTTTGTAAAATCAGTTTTCCATTGTCAGCATCTCTTTGTAATGCCTGTTGTTTATATTCAAGCGATTTTATTTTGGAAGCATTGCTAAAAAATGTAATTGGGATACTAATACCTATATTAAAACCCTGAAAACGTTTGCTACCATCAAAATTTACATCTGCTCCATTAATGCTTTGCACACCTATTAGGGACTGGTTGAAATAGCCGACATTAAAATCGGGTAATGTGGAAGCAGTTTCGATCTTTTTATTTTGATTGGCAATTACTGCTTGCTGATAAAGCAGTTTTAACGAAGGATTATTTGCAATAAGTGTTGTATCCAACACATTAGAAATTGCAATTGGTTGAAATTTTTCACTATTACTCAATACAAAATCCTCACTTGTATTCATTAGCGTTTTCAGCGAATGGTAAGCCGTTATAAAATCCGTTTCGTTTTGTTTAAGCAGAAGAGAAAGTTGTCCTCGCTTTGTTTCGGCGGTGGTCTTCTCCAACAGATTTGTTTCGCCTGTTTCGTAACGCAGAGCTGCTGCACTCACAAAATCGTAATATAAACTGTCTAAAGATTGAAGATGCTTTTTAGTGGTTTGCAAATATTGCATCTGGTAAAACCAGTATTGTACCTGTGCTTTAATTTCGCTGGCAGTTGCTTGCTGTTGCAATTCACTACTTTCTGATTCGGCTTTAAACAAGCCTGATTTGGATGTATAATATGTTGGAAATGGAATTGATTGATTGATTTGAAAGGCCTTGTCTTGATTGATGCTATTGTATTGCCCAAACTGAAAATTGACATTCGTTTTGGGTAACTCAAACACCGATTTTTTTAAGATTCTAGACGACTGCACGCTGAGTTGCTGTGATTGAATTTCAAGATTGTTTTTCAATGCTGTGTTTATAGCATCATCAACCGAAATGACATTGACTGTTTGTATTTGAGCATTTACTATATTGAATGAAAACAACACAAAAGCGAATAGAACAGCAACGGATATTTTGATTTTGGATTTTCTCTTTTTTGAGAAAATTAAATACAACAATGGCAAAACAAATAGGGTTAAGAAAGTAGCTGTAATTAGTCCCCCGATTACTACTGTAGCCAAAGGTTTCTGTACTTCTGCCCCAGCACCATGTGAAAGTGCCATGGGTAAAAAACCAAACGAAGCAACAGTGGCTGTCATTAATACTGGTCGCAAACGAATTTTTGTTCCTTCTTTTATGCGTTCTAATATGTCAATCATTCCGTCTTTTTCTAGTTGATTAAATGTTCCGATTAACACTATTCCGTTTAGCACGGCTACACCGAACAATGCAATAAAACCGATACCAGCAGAGATGCTAAAAGGCATATCACGAATGAGCAAAGCGAATACGCCACCAATGGCGCTCATTGGGATTGCGGTATAAATTAGAGTTGCTTGTTTTACTGAACCAAACGTAAAATAAAGCAACATAAAAATGAGTGCTAATGCCACAGGCAAAGCTATCATTAAGCGTTTGCTTGCCGCTTGCAAATTTTCAAAAGTGCCTCCATATGTGTAATAATAGCCTTCGGGAAGTTTTACTTTTTCATTTAATACTTTTTGAATATCAGTAACAACACTTTCTACATCTCTGCCTTTAATGTTAAATCCTACTACTATTCTGCGTTTGCCTTCTTCACGACTAATTTGTGCAGGTCCCAATTCCATTTTAATTTCAGCAACTTGTGATAAAGGGATTTGTGTTCCGTTGGTTGTTGGTATATACAAATGACTTACATCATCTATGTTGTTGCGGTGTGTGCTGTCAAGGCGAACTACTAATTCAAATTTGCGTTCATTTTCATATACAACTCCTGCACTTCCTCCAGCAAAAGAAGTAGAAACAATGTGGTTGATATCCTCAATGTTTAATCCATAATTGGCAATTTGCGAACGATTGTATTTTATTACTATTTGCGGAAGCCCTGCAACTCGTTCAACGCTTGGTTCTGTTGCACCGTCCACATTTTGCACAACTACATTTACCTTATTGGCATAGCTTAAAAGTGTGTCCATATTTTCACCAAAAATTTTCACTGCTACATCTTGGCGAATACCTGTCATCAGTTCGTTGAAACGCATTTGAATTGGTTGATTTTTTTCAAAGAAAACCCCTGGAATTGTATTGAGTTTTTCTTCAAATTCTTCTGCCAATTCATCATATGAAATATCACGTTTCCAATCAGTAGGTGATTTCAAAATTATCATCATATCCGTTGCCTCTGGTGGCATTGGGTCTGTTGGGACTTCTGCAGCTCCTGTTTTGCCCACTACCATTTTTACTTCGTCAAATTCTTTGATTAGCCTTGATGCTTGCATACTGGTTTCCAAGCTTTGTGAAAGTGATGTGCCTTGTGGCAAAATACAATGAAATGCAAAATCGCCTTCTTGTAACGTAGGAATAAATTCACCTCCCATTCTTGAAAATAGAAATACGGAAACAATAAATATCGCAACAGTTGCAACTACAATTACTTTCTTGAAACGTATTGCTTTTTCCAAAAGTGGTGCATAAATGCGTTGGAATAAGTTCATCATTCTATCGCTCAATGTTTGTTTGTGTGAAATGTTTTTAGAAAGAAACGCAGCACACATCATTGGAATGTAAGTAAGAGATAAAATTAACGCCCCTACAATTGCAAAAGATACAGTTTGAGCCATTGGACTAAACATTTTTCCTTCGATACCTACCAAGGTTAGAATTGGGATATAAACAATAAGGATAATTATTTCGCCGAATGCGGCACTACTTCGGATTTTAGAAGCGGAAATAAAAACTTCATTATCCATTTCTGATTGGGAAAGTTTACCCATTGCTTTCCGCATCCCTAAATGGTGCAATGTGGCTTCTACTATAATTACGGCACCGTCTACAATTAAACCAAAGTCAATAGCTCCCAAACTCATAAGGTTTGCACTTACTCCAAATACATTCATCAAACCCAACGCAAAAAGCATTGATAACGGAATGGCAGAAGCAACTATTAATCCTGCACGTAGATTTCCGAGAAATAAAACCAAAACGAAGATTACTATTAATGCACCTTCAATCAGATTTTTTTCTACTGTGCTGATTGCTCGGTTTACCAAATCGGTTCGATCTAAATAGGGTTCTATTACTACATCTTTTGGCAATGATTTTTGAATAGTTGACATTTTATCTTTAATGCGGCCTACTACATCAGCACTATTTGCACCTTTTAGCATCATTACTACACCACCTACTGCGTCCACTTCACCATTGTAGGTCATTGCACCGTAACGAACAGCACTACCTAAATGCACTTCGGCAACATCTTTTATTAAAATAGGAATGCCGTTTGGATTTGTTTTTACAACTATGTTTTTAATATCGTCAAACGAACCAATTAACCCCACACCACGAATGAAATATGCGTTTGGTTTCTTGTCAATATATGCCCCGCCAGTGTTTTCGTTGTTCTTTTCTAAAGCGGTAAAAATTTCGGGAATTGTTATACCCATTGCAATCAAGCGGTCAGGATTTACTGCAACTTCATATTGTTTCAATTGTCCGCCAAAGCTGTTAACCTCTGCAATTCCTTTGGTTCCATAAAGCTGTCGGGCAACAATCCAATCTTGCATTGTCCGTAAATCCATAGCTGTGTATTTACTTTCACTTCCCTTTTTTGGGTGAATAATATATTGATACACTTCCCCTAAACCAGTGCTAACTGGTGCCAATTCAGGTGTACCAACACCTTTTGGGATTTTGCTTTCGGCTTCCTTTAATCGTTCGTTAATAAGTTGTCGGGCAAAGTAGATGTCCACTTTATCGTCAAAAACAACTGTAATTACTGAAAGTCCGAAACGGGAAATGCTCCGCAGTTCTTCCAAGTCTGGAAGGTTGGCAATGCTTTGCTCTATAGGGAAAGTTACCAACTGTTCTACCTCTTGTCCTGCAAGGGTTGGACAAGCAGTAATGATTTGCACTTGATTGTTGGTAATGTCTGGAACTGCATCAATAGACAGTTTAGTTGCACTCCATACTCCCCAAACAATAAGTGCAAGTGTCATCAATGCAATGATGAATTTATTTTTTATGCTGAACGCTATTATTTTGTCTAACATTTTTTATCAGTTTAATGAATGAATACAAGATTACATGCAGTGCGTTAGCACCGTCAATGTTTTTTTGTCCGTGTTAGCGGAACTTATAAATCATTAACTGAATTGAGGGGGTTGCCAAATACTGTTTTGATCGGCTGAAGAATAAATAATCTCATTGTACATCTCTGAAACTTTTTCGGAAACAAGGTGAGGTTCACTTATAGAAAAATTGTGTTCGGGATTGAAAACAATGGTAGTGTGCATGGATGCACAATCATTTGTCTTGAAAGGCAAGTTGTCGTTTTCGTGGTGGTCTTTGTCCGAATGTTCGGGGTTGTTGCTATAATGATCGGCAAGGAAGTGAGCAAAAGATTTGTCTTGCTCATCAGGATGGTGCTCTAAGTAGTGATGAATGAGTAAAGGCAACTTCAATAGATGATGCATTTCTGTGTTTGCTGACAGAAATACGAAGAGAAGTGATATTGAGATTAACTTTTTCAACTATACAAATGTAAATAAATTATTTGAGAGAAATTATATGGATAGTCCACACCTATAAGTAATAAAAATTATTTCTTACATTTGAATACTAGTAAGAGTCAATCCCTCCTACTTTTACACTGGGTTTCCAAGCGGTTACCCATTTGAAAATTGAGAAAAAAAAAGTCAATGAATATAAGGGTTTCGAGAGTTAGGTTCATTTACCCCACTCTCCGCCAAAGAAAAATGCCGCCCGTAAGGGACGGCATTTTTTGT